>CAZAVR010000018.1:5838-18798 GCA_964488435.1 uncultured Cytophagales bacterium
TTCTGATATAAATTTTCTAAACAAAATATTCGGAATAATATTTTGTTTAGCATTATTTAAAGCTGTGGTAACCGACACTTTTTTGAAGATTTTCATATCCCCTAACTTATATATCATACATCATGAACGGGCATTATTATGCAGCCGGCGCACTCAGGGCAGAGAGACGCAGCGACCCACTGAAAATGATAGTCATTCTGCTTACACTATGGTTTTCAGGTTATGCATATCCCTTACTTTCTCAGTCACCGACATCTGTATCGATCAGCGCAGGTGTTCCCAGAAAGAACATCACGCCCGATCCCGGCATGACCAACTGGGTGACCAAAAAGCCGTATCAGAAAATCATCGATTCGCTCTACATGCGGGTTCTCGTTTTAGGTGATACGAAGCAGAAGGTGGTGATTATTTCCCTTGATCTGGTGGAGGCCGGAGAATCCTTTACTTTTGAGGCGCGAAATGTGGTGTCGGCTGAGCTGGGGATTCCCGTTGATCATATCATGGTAAATGCTTCCCACAATCACTCCGGCCCATGGTCGCCGGTGTACGGAGACCGATTCAGTAAGGTGACGAAAAGAGATTCGTCGTGGCGTATCGCACAGGATAAAGATCCGTACTATATCAGCTGGAAAGGGGAGCTTTTGAAGAAAATATCAGATGCTGCCAGGTAAGCCGACGCGTCTTCAGCACCGGTTGAACTCTGGATCTGACGGGCGGATATTTCGTCCTTTGTAGTCAACCGTCGTCCCCGTTCGGCCGGATGGGGTGTTGCGGAGGATAACGGTCCGAAGAGCTTTGATTACAGGCATCCCGATTGGGATCCTGACGTGTTGGTCGGTGGAAAGACATTTGGACCTTTAGATCCTTCCATGTCGATTGTATCCTTTAGGAACGAGAAGGGAACAAATGTAGCTTCCATTTTTCACATGGCCGGCCATGCAGTAGCGGTATATCCTTATGAAGACGGGCTGTCGGCCGACTGGCCGGGAGAAGCTTCCCGGAGAATGGGTCAGGCGCTCGGAGGCGAATTTCTGTTTCTTCAGGGGGCGGGCGGAGATATAAATCCCGCTCATAGAGGACTGGAGGCTACGCGGAAAATGGGAGCGGGCTTGACAGAAAGAGCCGGCGCTGCCTATCGTTACAGTGTGAAGCTTAAGCCGGGTCTGATGCGTGCAAAACGAGTAACCGCCCGTTTGCCTCTGGGAGATTACGGAAGGCGGAAAACAGGGCTGAAAAAGCTCGATGCAGATGTTCAGGTATTCGCTTTTGGCCCGCTGGCCATAGTCGCACTTCCGGGCGAATTACTTACTGACATAGGGCAGGCCATCCGCGAGAAATCTCCGTTCCCGCAGACACTGGTATTGGGTTATTCCAATGGTTATGGGGTCATGTATGTGGGTATGCCCGGAGAAAAAGCCAGGGGCGGGTATGAAATGGAGGACAAGCAGAGTTTGGGTACGGATTTGGCGGGAAAGGTGTTGGTGGACACGGCCGTGGAAGTGTTGAATGAAGTATATAAAATGCGTTGATTCAAAGCAAAAGATAGCCACGATATTTTTTTGATGTGGGGCGTAGTTTTTCCTTTGTTTCACGTTACACGGCCCAGCCTGAAATTGAAATCGTTCGAATTACTGCTTCTCTCATGATAAAAGAGAGCGGGCGTGAAGAAAGACCATGGACGGCGGATCTCCTGGTCTTTCTTTGTAATTGATGCGCGTATGAACGATAACCAGTTCGTGATGAAGAGCGTACGTAGTCATGATGGGTTGGAATACGGGGATATTAATTTTTTGCACTTCAAAAGGCAGCAAGATAATCAGCTTTATCGGTTCCGCTTCAAAGCAGCCCTACCCTTAAGGCATAGCTGACCAACGCAACCCCATTTGGACAACCGCTTTTTTCAAGCATATTTCTTTTATGATTGATAACGGTGTGCTCGCTCAGGTGAAGGCGTTTCGCAATTTGCCTGTTTACTAAACCCTCCGACATGTAGTTTAGCACTTCAAGTTCCCTGCTCGAAAAGAGAGCATCTTCAGGATCCAGAAAATATTTCTTTTTATAAATCTGAGAAAAATTACCTATGTCATGATCTCCATTGACTTTTTCTATGATACTTGTGATAGGGTTGCTGGAAATGTAACCCTGCACCTTCATGATGAATCCAAAACTAAGTCGGGGATTCCCATGTATATCAGGTAGGAGAAAACTGTTGCGTTGAATAATATTTACATACTCTCCAAATTTATTCTTTAGCCTGAAGTTATAGGAAAATATATAGTCGCCGTAGGAGTCGACAGGAAGGGTTTTTAGAAACCCCAATCTGTCCCCAAAGACTTGTTCGTTGAATACTTTTAAATCGTCATTATGATATATATCCGTAGTATAGCCAGTACCTCCGTCAAGAAAAAAATCTGCCCCGTTGATCAGTATATCCTTTACCCATTTCGACATGGTGAGATAGCTGCCTGTTGTGTAATCCAGCACAAACAAAGCAGGAATACTACCGGAAAAGGCATTCATTAACTGTTGGTTAAGATTGAGCAGGTTATTTACCGCCTGAGACTGAACAAGATCCGATAGCGCCTCATCCGGGCCGAAATCCTGTTGATACCCGAGCCAGGTGGTAGGATGTTTTTTCATAGGAGGCTTATACGCTTTAAATATATCAGATGGTTCACGACACTTAAAATGTTATATAATGCCATTTTTTATAGCGAAACTTACCAGGGACAACGCATTATTTGTGTTGGTTTTATGGTTCATGTTTCTTCTGTGATTAATAACGGTGTGCTCACTTACAAAGAGCCTGTCGGCGATTTGCTTGATGGATAGCCCTTCCGACATCCATCTGAGTACTTCGATTTCTCTTTTGGTGAGCAATTTATCTTCTTCATTTGCAAAAAAGACAGTTTTGGAAATGGTTTCAGGTTGGCGATCCGGTGCATCCGGATAAATTCTTTCTATGATCTGTGTTACATCCCTGCTGTGGTGGAAATGCTCTACATTGACGACCATACCTAATCCAACAAGCGGTCTTCCTTCCTCATCGGATTTGACGAAGCTGCTGCGCTGAATCAAGTGAACCATACGTTTCCGTGCATCCCGCATGCGAAAGTTATGTGTAAAAACGTAATTTTTATGTTGATCAGCGGGTGTGTCGCTCAGTAGTGCCAGCCTGCCTGGAAACATTTTTTCATTTAATATTTTCAGTTCTGTCTTATCGTAGTTTTCAGCGAGCAGCGCCATTCCTTCCTTCATAAAGTCGTTGGTTGTAAAGCCCAGTAGTTCTTTGACGGTATCCGACATCGTCATGTAATGCCCAGTAGTGTAATCGAGCATATAGAAAGTGGGCAGACTATGGGAAAAAACGGGAACTTGCTTAAAATTCAGGAGGGGTTGCACTCCTTCTACCACTAATTCTTCCGGTTCGTACATTTTATTGCGAAGGCAATCTTTATAATTCAGCCAGGTGGAAGGCGCGGTTCTCATTTTCCAAAAGTGATGATGTGGTCTGAAGCAAATTTTTAAACTAATTTAGAAAAGTAACCAGAAATTTAAGGAAAGCAGGCGGAAAAATGACAAGAAATTGTCATTTTTTGTCAGACCCAATCCTTCTACTTTTGTCGTAGTTAGATCGCATCAGTGGCCCGTCATTTTGATATACGCAAAATAAAAAGCTGTATCTGAGACAGGCTGCGATCCGATTTAATGAATACCAGGTGGTTAAATGGCTGAGCAGTTGCTCCAATAACATGCAAATTATCAAGAAAAACTGAAAGCTATGAAATTGGCGGTGAAGCTAATTATTATTATCCTCCCTTCACTCAGTTCTGCGCAAAACTGGAGCAACTGGGTTGATGTTGGAAAGGGAGTTCAGATCTCGTTCAAGTTTGGGGCCAGACCATGTGAGGGGTTAAATAATACCTATGCCAGAATTCGCAATACCTCGGAGGTAAAGTATTCGCGGATCCGCGTTGAATTTGATAAAAATTGTGGTGAGGGTACAGCTTCGGTGTCAGCCTACAATATCGGATCAGGAGAAATAAATGAATCTCCCGGTAATTTTTATACTACCGCCTTAAAGGTATCGCATGTACGGTTGACCCATTTGGAAGATGGTAACCATAGATCTTTGCTGGGTAATGTAGGCGCTGGAGGTACCGGGAGCGGCGGAGGAAACGACAACGGGCAGTTGGTTGCTCAGAAAAGGGAGGAGCAGGGGATTGTAGCCAGTAATACAGCATTGAAGCAAAAGATCCGTTTTTTGCTTAACGTTATGCCGGCGGGAGAAAGGCAAAATCAGCTATTTTCAGAGTTTAATGGTATTGTTTCGAAGTATTCTGATAATTCGTCACAACTTACCACTGAGCTCGAAGTATTTAAGGGTAAAATAGACCGGGAAAAAGCCAAAATCGAGCAGGATGAGAAACAGTTTACACAAAATCGAGAGGACAGGCTTCAGCAGATATCTGATCTGAAAAGCGGCGCTGACGGAATAAATCAGCAACAATCTCAAATAGCAGCCGGTCTCGTGGCCGCCGGTGTCGGTTTAGCAGTCCTTAAAACGCCAGAAGGGGAGCAGTTTAAGTATCGAGGAGGATCCTACAAAATTGAGCTTAAGGGAGGATTACATAGTATTATGATGCCTGTTGGCGTAAGCCAGACTACCTCTGGTTCTATATTTTCCAACGGAAGGATTTCCTCAGTGAACAAAAAAGAATTTATTGTAGAAAGCTTATGGGCCCCTGGTCTCTACGCTGAATCTCAGCTTTCTCCTTACAACGGAGATCACCTTTCGATATCATTTGTTGCTGGCGCCTCTTACAACTATTTTCCTTCCACATATGAACCAGACCTTTCCGGAGCGGGTGCCGATATGGTTTCAAATGCTTACAAAAGTGTTTGGGACTATAACTATGGCGGAGAACTAGCAATAGGTGGTGAAAGTATAAAACTTTTGACAAAAATCTTTTTCGAAACCCGTGCTGTATACAGTAGTTCAATAATTAGTTCGACATTTAGCGGGGCTGGCTATAACAGTGAATCAGAAACCTGGCATAAGGAGGATCAAAACTGGACCAATCAGTGGGTTTCTCTGGGGCTGCGTTTAGGGAATCAGGCACAGCAGCATCCACATCTGGATATTTCAATGATCAGAACCCGATCTGTCAAAATAAATGGAATGAACACCCCTTATAAATTCAAAGACCTATTTGGTGGTTTGAAGGATACACCGATGGGTCTCTCAGTGCAGTTTTCACAGCAGAGTGGTTGGTCTGGTAAGCTGCTGCTTTTAAAGAATTTCTATATAGTAGATCTGGAAAGAAAACTGATAGATGAGGCTAATAGAAAGGTTTTTTTTGAATTATCTGTGGGAAAGAGCATAGGCCTTTATGGTAAGCCTTATTAGAAATAACTATCTATATGAAAACCAGGTCGCAAAAAATGAAACTTAAGACTCAGAACGGTCCTTCAAGATCCCGCCGGTAAATTTCAATCTGAGGCTATGAATGTACGACCCAATTTTTTTTCGACTACGTATATTAACTATCGTTAAACCTTTTCTTTCTATAGCAGAGTGACACCTGGCCCTATTTACTTAGGGGAGACTAAATTATTTCTTAACAAACCTCTAACTTAAATGCGTAGTTTTATTTATCCGGTCATCTTTCTTCTGTTGATCGCAGCCTGCCAGGAAACAGGTGGGGATAAAGGGTTGAAACCCGACCCTGATGAGGAATTGAAGTCTGTTGCGCAAACCATTGCAGGCAAATTTACCGGCAATGGAAAGCGTATGGAAGGGGGGATTAAACTGGGCGTCACTCGGGGGTGCGGACTCCCGGTGGGATGGGATAGTCATCTCAAAAGCGGCGATGCGGTAATGAATATTTCAGCGTTGACGGACAGTACGGTACAGGTAAACATCGTTTCAGCCAAGTTTCCCCAGCAGAATTACCGGTTAGCCGTTAAGAAGAGCGGGATGAATATCAGAATGGGCGGAAACCTTGGTACCTATGATACAAATACCCGTTTTCTGAGTTTCAGGTCGGGAGGAAGTATTCAATCGGATTGCAATGTCTCCAATTATTATCTCTACAGTGTTTGCATGATTACCAATCTTGGTACGGAATGCAGTCATACAACGACTCCGGTAACCGAGTTTAGCGGTACGAGGGAACCTTAGAGAAAGAATAAACATCGTAAATATCTAATAGCTATGCGGATTTTTATAAAGACTTTTCTCGTTTTTGCAATCGCCATTTCCTGCAAAGACCAGTCGTCACCAAGTCCTTCAGATGCAGTCTCATCGGTGTTTTTTAGTAACGCCTCGGATCCCCGGTTTTTAGAAGTGACGATAAAAGAAGAAGGAACGATTACATTTTATGGCAAGAAAAGCGGAGCTGGTGCGCCGCTGTCGCTGAGTGGGTACAGGTTTCGGTCTTTGAAAGATGTGACAGTGACGGGCAACGTTCAACTGGACGATTCCGGAAGATACTCCAAAATATTGCTCGACTCCGGTGAAGGGCTTGTCATTGACTATGGCACTGGGGATTTTGCGCAGGTCAGCTTTTTTACGAAAGACTCACTGATCAACACCATCGCCATTAAAACTTCCAGGCCGGTATCCCGCGCCCGTATCAACGACGAAAATTCTCATTCGAGGCTGTTGTCCGATAATCAGTCTGGCAATTATTACTTCGACGTAGTTTTAGAAAACCGGAAGAATGGTTCGCGCAGTAAGGTCGGCCCGGATGAAGGGGGGATATTCATGGATATCATTCACCAAAGCGGCAAAGTTACAATTGCTGCCGAGTATGATGCAGATAAACAGTTTTATTACGTGCCTATTCCCTCAACAGGACTGTCGTACAAAAACGACGATCTGGTTACCAAAGTGATAGTAGTAATCAAAAGCACAATACCAGGTGCGTGTGCAAACCCTGACAGTCAGGATCCAGCCAGAGATAAGAACATTTTTCAACTGATTAGTTCTTCTGTTTGCCCTATTCCTCATCCCGTAGCCAAGTTGATTTGTGAGGGTTCTGTCTTTATTAACTTTGTATGTGCGGCCAATACCACCGCCGACTTTCTTGATCCGCTTCTTGGCCAAACAGATCAACATCTGGCAAAAATTGATCCCATTTACATTTCAGATCCCAATCCGAAGGTCATTCTGAGAGCGCACCACATAAAATATGGAAGCTTTGAAAGTGGGGAGCTGACGTACGACGAATTGAGGGAACCTCACCCGGCGGGTTTTCACTATAGGATGGTGTTCTCGTTCCTGCCGCCTCGCAATTAGGAAAAGGGCATCAATAGGTGCAAAAATATTTCATACGGAGATGCCTTCGCATTTATTAAACTTCTTCAATACAAACTGCTTTATGAAAAACAAGGGTCTGTTTCTTGCTTGCCTCCTTATCGTTTCCTCCTTTTCAGTATCTGCCCAGGGTATTTACCAACTATGGGGGATGACCTCTGCCGGAGGGGAGGACAATCTCGGTACTATTTTCAGCATGGATAGCAAAGCAACCAGCCTGTCTGTACGGCATAGCTTTAAATCCACTATCCCGGGAGCCGGGCCTGCAGGAGGACTTACCGCATACGCGGGGAAGCTGTACGGAGTAACCAGCAGAGAGGGATGGAATGGCGGCATTATATTTGAATGGGATCCGCTTACAAACCTTTACAAAAAAGTATTTGATCTCAAGGGGTTTTCTTCCAGCGGTTTAGCACTTTGTGATGGGGTTTTTTACGGTACGACTGCTCAGAATACTTTGTTCTCCTGGCACCCGGAGACCAAGGTTTATACTACGCTGATGGCTTTGGGCGGTAGCTTGGGTGAAAGCCCGGTGGGTAAGCTTGTGGCAAATGAAGGGAAACTGTATGGTGTGACAAATGCCGGGGGAACTGGCAGTGCGGGGGTTCTTTTTGAATGGAATCCGACAACGTCAACCTATACAAAATTACACGACTTTTCTTCCGAAAGTGGTGCTTACCCTAAAGGAAATCTGACGGTTTATGACGGATCCATTTATGGGGTTACCGGGCAGGGCGGACTTTATGCTGGTGGCGTTCTATATAAATGGAATGTGAGTAACAATACATTTCAAAAGAAGTTTGACTTCTCGGTTACTAATGGAACGAGTCCGAGTGCGCTGGTCGTAAAAGATGAGAATTTTTACGGAACAACTGCATCTGGTGGAGCTAACGGCATTGGTGTAATTTTTGAGTGGAATCCCTCGTCGGAAGTATTTTTAAAGCGAGTTGATTTTACCAACTTGACCGGCGGGGAACCTATCCAAAGTATGGAGTTGGTGAACGGGACGTTTTATGGGGTTACTTCAAATAGGGGCTCCAATGGGTTAGGGGCTATTTTTTCCTGGAACCCTGAAAGTAATTTGTTAGCCAAAAAATTTGATTTCTCGGTGCACAGCGGAGGAAGTTCATCAGGTAACTTAACTTGGATGGACGGAGAATTATATGGTATGACCAGTAATGGTGGTGTTTACAACAGAGGGGCGCTTTTTGAATATGACCCGTCCGCTGACTTGTATAGTAAGAGACTGGATTTAGGTGGAAGCGAAGGAGGTACTCCATACGGCAGCCTGTCCTATTATAGTGGCAAATTATACGGTGTGACTACGGTTGGGGGAAATGGCGATAATGGTGTCATTTTCGAATGGGACCCAGCGAACAGGATCTTCGCCAAAAAGTACGACTTTTCTCAGGGCGAGGCAAGTTACGCACTTGGGAACCTTTCACTAAAAAGCGGCCGTTTTTATGGAATGTCAACTTTAGGAGGTGTAAATGGTTTGGGCGTTATTTTTGAATGGGATCCGCTGACGAATCAATACGCTAATCGGCACAGCTTTTCAACAGCGGGCGGGGCAAATCCGTTTGGCAGCCTATTTCTAAAAGACGAAAAGTTCTACGGAGTGACATCCATCGGGGGAGTGAACTCTTCAGGCGTCTTATTTGAATGGGATCCGGCTACAGGCTCTTACGGCAAAAAACTTGACTTCTCCACTGTTGGCTACCCTAAAGGTACTTTAGAGTTAAATGACGGTAATTTTTATGGCGTTGGAGGCGAAAATGATCCCAGGATATTTACATGGAGCCCAACCAGCAATCTTTTTAGTATCAAACATGTTTTTACAGAATACATGTTTTCCTGGGAGCATTACAACCGCGGAAAGCCGACAGCGTTAGCCGGAAAAATTTTCGGCCTGATGGCCAATGGGGGACCTGGGGGTTTTGGTTTTATTTACCAATTGGATCCGGTAACAAATACCTACACCAATTTAATGAATTTTACGTCGTTATCGGGGGGAATACCTTACGGTAGTCTAACAGTATTTAACGATAAGCTCTATGGTACGACCTCTGATGGAGGGAATTCTCAAGGCGCTGGTACTGTTTTCGAAATAGGCCCGCTCACCAAGGCTTTCAGGAAAATTGCCGATCTCAATGGAACCCTGGGGGCACGGCCTCAAGGGGATCTGACGGTTACCCCTGCCCCGGTTGCTCATGGAGACCCGGGCAACTGCGTCAGCTTTACCCCGGTTACCATCAATCCCTCCAATAACAACCAGTGGATAGCCATCACCGACGCGAATGGCGATGCCGTGGCGGAGATCAAAGCCAATGGCAATAACCTGGGTCTGGTGAGTGCCTACGCCTATATCCACAACGGCAGCCCGAGGGAGAATTCCGCCTATAAGATGTTTCTTGACCGGAATCTCACCATCCACGTCGAAAACGAGGAGCTGCTGCCGGATACGCGTATAGAAGTTCGACTTTACGTCCGTGGCAGCGAGTACAATGCATTGGCTATGGCTACCAATTCACAAAGTGAGCTTTCCGGCATTACCACCATTTCTGATATAAGTATTTTTAAAAGTGAAAATGATGAATGTTCTGCTGACCTTGAAGGCACGTTGGCTGCCGTCACCACATCAGCAGAGGCCTGGGGGCAAGATTACGTTTTTACCACCAGTGTCAGTTCTTTCTCTACCTTCTACTTCGGGGCAAAGGAAAATACAAACCCGTTACCCGTTCAATTGACGCGGTTCAGCGGCACGCGGAGGGAGGGTGCTGTGCAGCTTCATTGGCAAACCAGCGAAGAAAAAGACTTCTCCCATTTTACTGTAGAGCGGAGTATGAATGGAAAAATGTTTGAGGGCATCGGAAAAGTAAAAGGCGTAAAAGCGGGAATGCAGCCCCTTTACGAATTCTACGACGTGCAGACGGGTGATGGACGACGCCTTTACTACCGGCTCATGATGACGGATCTGGACGGTAGCTGCAGCTATTCGCGGATCATCTCGGTGGAGGCCGGAGAACAACTGCTATCGGCGGTTTATCCTAATCCCGTCAGGACGGACCTGTACGTTGCGCCGCAATCTGGCAGGAAATGGCATATCACAGACCTCAGCGGAAGAAAAATAAAGGCAGGCCGTCTTCAGAAAGCCGATAGTCCCATCGGTGTGAGTCAACTCGCACCAGGCGTTTATTTGCTGCAACTGGAGTCGGATGGGGTTCACAAAACTTTCCGGTTTGTTAAAGAATAGCACTTTGTTGAAAGCCGTTGCATCATCTGAAAGCTAAAAGGATCACACAGTCTACAAAAAAGGAGTTGCGGGTTTTACTTTTTGTACTTACAACCAATTTTGCACCTTAGCGGTCATCTTACAAAATGCTTGTTTTTACAAACCTGAAAATCAATTATGAAATACGTCGGGATCTTTCTTTTCACCCTCTTGTTCATTTCTTGTAGTAATAAAGAGGTAGCGCCTCCTCTCGTCCTCGAAGGCATTAACCAGGAAAACTACCCGAAAGTAGACGGATCCACGTCTCTCGAGCCGCTGCAGACCATGATAGCCTGTAAATTGCTGGGTGGCCGGTATAAATGGATGGAAAATCTGGCGACAAACGGAACCTGGATGTTGGCTCCTGACTACAGCGACATTCCGAGAGAGTTCTTTCTTGAACGGGTAAAAACGTCTCAGACACACCAATCCATTATCAATCTCATTGACAGAAACGCTGATTTGACGCTTTCTGCCCGGAAAATGTCGGAGGATGAAAAAGCACACGCAGTCTCCAAAAGCGTGTCCGTGATCGAAACACCCATTGCACTTGATGCCCTTGTCTTCCTGGTACATCCTTCCAATCCCGTTAAGTCGCTAACTGTAGCACAACTCCGGGACATCTACCTCGGAAAAATAACCAACTGGAAGGAGGTGGGCGGCAAGGATGCAAAAATAAATCCTTATGTACGAAACCAGAATTCCGGGAGCCAGGAGCTAATGGAGTCGCTACTGATGAATGGCCAGGAGCCGCCCGAGTGGCCTCAGGAGATCATATCCAGCATGATGCAGGCATTTTCAACCATTCGGTACGATGAAAACGGGATATGCTTTACTGTATATTATTACAAAGAGTCTATCGTGAGAGACAATAACGGCGTGAAAAGCCTTGCGCTGAATGGCGTTTATCCGGATAAGAAATCGATAGCCGAAAGAAAATATCCGTTTAATGCGGAAGTATATGCTGTGATCAGGTCGGATCTGGACCGGAACTCCATGGCTTACCGGCTGTATGAGCTGCTTCAGACATCCGCGGGTAAAGGTGTGATCAGGGAAAGCGGGTATGTGCCGAATTGACAACCACTGCCGAAACTTCCTATATAACGGCGATTCTGAAAATTTACATGAAATAGGTAGCAGACAAGACACTCATTCATACCATATATCCGGAACCCGGCAAAGCCGGGTTCCGGAGTTCTTCCAATCGTTCCTCCGTTTGCAGTTTCCACATCACCGGGGTACTTTCTTCCTGAGAACGCTATCCCGTTAAAGTTCTCCCCCTTACTCTGGAATCGCCGTTACTTTTATCCTGACTTTTTGGCTTTCTGTTAAGCGGGATGACTTTTTCGTTTTCTTTCGAAAGTCGTTGTTAACATGATCAACTGTAGGGAGTCGATGAAACTGAGTCCTTTACATCGCCTTTTCAGGGCAGGCTTAACTCCCCCGAGTTAAGTTTTTTATAAAAAAAATTATTTTTCTTTAGCAAATTTCGTTTCGTCTGGAACCTTAAACAAAAACGGACCTAACTGAACCTAAATGAAGGAGAAAAGTTTAACAGACGGTTCTTTGATAGATTTGCTGAGAAGCGGAGACTCCTTTGCTTTTGAAGCAATATACGATCGCTATTGGCGTCAGTTATTCAGCTTTGTCTATCTGCAGATCGGGTCCAGGGAAGATGCAGAAAATATCTTGCAGGAGTTGATGTTAAGTCTTTGGCAGAATCGTGAACAAAGTGATATCCGAAACCTCAAAACCTTTCTGTTTATTGCTGCCAGGAATCTCACCAACAGACATTTCAGAGGGCAGATCAATTTACGCAAATACAGGGAGTATCAGCTCTTGGGAGAAGTGTTTGATCACATAGATACGGACGAGATTTTTAATGAAAGCCAGCTTTCCGACTCCATTGAAAAGGCGCTTAAGCAATTGCCGGAAAAGACCGCTACGATATTCAGAATGAACAAATTAAATGACATTTCTGTCAAGAAAATTGCTGCCCAAATGGGGTTATCTGACAAGGCAGTTCAATATCACATCTACAAATCCATGAAGGTACTAAGACAACATTTTCAGAGATTCATTTCTGATAACTAGTGCCTTGAAGCCCATATAGAGAAATGAAACGGTATAAATTTGACGAAATGGCGGAAAGGTATTCTGCCGGAGCAAGCTCTCCAGAGGAGGAAGAGATGCTGGACAAGTGGGCAGACATGCACTTCAGGCGATACACCGATCATTCTACTTTTGCGCAGGAAAGCGAAGCGCAGAAAATGAAAACGCGGATTTGGAGGAAAATTCGGGGAAAACGTGAATCCCGATGGGCTAATAGAAAGCTTTGGGTTGGTATCGCAGCTTCTCTTATTACTGT
>CAZAVR010000019.1:0-18561 GCA_964488435.1 uncultured Cytophagales bacterium
CGGCACCAAAGTGTGGCTCAACGCCGGAAGTCGTCTTAGATATCCCAGACAGTTTGCTCCGGCTTCGCGGGAAGTCATTCTGGAGGGAGAAGCTTATTTTGAAGTAGCCAGAATCCCGGAGCAACCGTTTCTGATCACCACGGGCGAGCTAAAGACAAAAGTACTGGGTACCAGTTTCAACATAAGCGCTTACAAGGAAAACCAAACCATCTCTGTATCTGTATTGACCGGCAAGGTAGCGGTTTCCTCTTCCGGCGCTGAAATGGAACTGGTACCGGATCAACAGGCCGTTTTTGACAGAAAGAAAATGCTACTTACGCGCGAAGACAAAGTGACGGCTTCAGACATGGTCGGCTGGAAAGAAGGCAAAACAAGATTCAGGAATACCACGTTTGCAGAAGTAATCGCTACACTTCAACGTAGCTATGGTGTAAACATAAGCTATGATCCGGTCCTTGAAAAATGTCCGGTGGTGCATGCCGATTTTGACAGAGATGAGCCGATACAAAAAGTACTGGAAATGCTCCTCATCTCTGTGGACGGGCGCGTAAAACATGACAAAAACAACTATCACCTGACCGGGACCGGCTGCCCTATATGACCATCATCGCCATCAAACAAGAACAACTGCCTATGAATTAAATCCTTTCAACAAAAATCCCGGCCATGAAGCCGGGAAATGTCAAGATGAATTGCTTAAAGGAATGCAGTCAAAGGCTTCGAAACAACTGCTGCACCCTCGTAGAATCATTACACCTTAAACCATGTCAAAATTATGAAAAAATCTTTCTCTGAAAGAGGTAAAGTGCTTTATTATATCAAAAAAACAATGCAATACAGCGCTTTTTTATTGGCTCTGATCTGTGCAATGACTTCAGTGACCTTGGCCGGGAAATCTTACGGACAACAATTACTGGAAAAACGCATTTCAGTCAAACTACGTAACGCAACACTTAACGAGGCCCTTGACCAGATATCGGAACATTCCGGGGTAAAGTTTGTATTTGTAGGCAAGTCCCCTGACCGGTCGACAACGAACCTCCGGACACATGCCGAACCTCTGGGATCTGTATTGCCCAGACTTCTGGATCCGTATGGTTTGTCGTACCAGGTAATGGAAAACAGTATTGTCATCCGCGAAGCCAGACACCAGGATAAACCGCTACCCGAAAACCATTCGAGGACAATCGAACTGAAAACACCGGTACCTCCGTCACCACTCTCCCGGTTGACCGTATCGCCAATCACAGAGGGGGCGCTGCAACAGGCAACACGCATAAACGGCACTGTGAAAGATGAGAAAGGGGAAAGCCTGCCCGGCGTTAACATCCTGATCAAAGGTACGCAACAAGGAACGGTGACCGATATTAACGGCAAGTTTTCTATTGAAGTTCCGGAGCCTAACGCCCGCCTGGTTTTTTCCTTCGTGGGTTATCTGAGCCAGGAACTTGAAACAGGGGGCAGGTCGATCATCGACGTAACCTTATCACAGGACGAAAAAGCCCTTGAAGAACTGGTGGTAGTAGGCTATGGAACGCAGAAAAAAAGTGACCTGACCGGTGCTGTGGTGCGTGCGAATATTGACGCCTTTCGCGAACAGCCCAATGTTTCTATTCTGCAATCGCTACAGGGATCGGTACCCGGACTCAACGTAGGCCAGATCAACCGTGCCGGACAGGATCCGGAATTCTCCATACGCGGAAGGACCTCCATCTCCGGCACGTCGATTCCACTTGTCGTACTGGACGGAATTATTTTCAGGGGAAACCTCGTAGACCTGAACCCGAACGACATTGCGTCCATAGATATTCTTAAAGATGCCAGCGCCGCTGCAATTTATGGCTCCCAGGCTTCGAACGGAGTGATCATCGTGACTACCAAATCGGGAGGAACCCGCGAAAAGCCTGTTATCAATTACTCGACAAGTTACACCATTCAAAGTCCGATCAAGACTTTTAAACCCGGTTCTGCGGAAGATTATATCAGAAAGGTAGAATTAAGTGACTGGGAATACAGCCGGACACCGGAATCAGGTTATACAGCCCGCAACCCCAATTACTCTTTCACCAGCCGCTTCAAAATTCCCGAATCCACCTGGGCCTATAACGAAGGGATCGTCACGGACTGGTATGACCTTCTTACCCGGGACAATCTTTCTCTGAAGAACCACGATTTGTCGGTCGCCAACAAAATGAACTCCGGTAAATACTACATTTCAGCAGGATATACCGACCAGGTAGGTTACATGCAAAATGAAAATTTCAGCCGCTGGAATGCCAGGATCAACATAGACAACAAAATCACGCGCTGGCTGGATGTGGGCATTCAATCCTATCTTACTTCCAGCGACTATTCCGGTATCATCCCGGCTATTACCGACCGGTACGAACTTGGCCCATACACACCAGTTTACAATGCCAATGGAGAACTGGTGCAATATCCGGGCGGAAACACCATCAACCCCTACTACCAGATGGGTGTGGATGATCTCAACAAAAGGCTGAACCTCTCAGGTAATATTTTTGCCAATATAGAAGTGCCCTTTGTGAAAGGACTTTCCTACAGGATCAATTTTGGAAATAACTACACCATCGACAGTCGCTATGTCTTCAGATCTTATGGTGCCAATTTTCAAGGCTCCGGAGAAAAAGCACAGGCCATCGGATACAACCAGACGATGGACCACATTGTCAAATACCGGAAACAAATCAGGGAGCATCATGATATTGACCTTACGCTTCTTTACGGGTACGAGACCAGAAATTACAATACGACGCGCGGGTATTCCGAGATTTTCATAAACAATCAGCTGGGATATAACAATCTTCAATCCGGAAGTGCAGAACGTCAATCCATTACCTCCGGAGCCTGGGAAGAAGCGTCGATCTACAGAATGGCCAGGTTTTTCTATGGTTATCGCAACAAATACCTGTTAACAGCAACCATACGTCGTGACGGTTTCTCGGGATTTTCAGAGAACAACAAGTTTGGGGTATTTCCGTCGTTTTCGATAGGATGGGCACTATCGGAAGAGCCCTTCCTCAAAAGCACAGCGTGGATAGACCTCCTCAAGCTCCGGGCCTCGTACGGCTCCAACGGTAACAGGACGCTGAGTCGCTACCAGACACTGGCTACGGTTTCAGGTGGATACAACTACATTACGGGTAACAGAAACCCAACCTATACGCAAAGCATAAATAGCCTCGCCAGCCCCAACCTGAAGTGGGAAACCACCACCGGCGTCAACATTGGGATCGACTACGGATTTCTGCGGAACCGCTTCCAGGGATCACTCGAATATTACAACAACAATACCACGGATCTTCTTTACAATGTAGACATACCAGGTGTAAGCCGGTTCGAAACCTTCCCCGACAACCTGGGAAAACTGCACAATAAAGGACTCGAACTAAGTTTAACCAGCGTCAACCTCCAACAGAAGCATTTTACATGGACAAGTACTGTTGTATTTTCCAGAAACCGTAATGAACTAAGGTCACTCCTCGGGTTTGACAACGACGGTGACGGTAAAGAGGACAATCTCGTCTCAGAAGGACTATTTAGCGGAGAACCCCTGAGCGCCATTTTTGCTTACAGAACCTCCGGAAACCTCTGGCAATTGAATGACGAAATCCCCCTGGGCTTTGTTCCCGGAAGCTATAAAGTGGACGATGTAAACGAAGATGGCGTCATAGATCCGAAAGACCGGACGATCCTGGGTTACAGAGATCCATCCTTCCGGTTCAGCATCAACAACGAGGTAAAGTACAAAAACTGGACGCTGCGGCTCTTTATCAACTCAGTTCAGGGCGGCAAAGATTACTATATGGGACCTGACGACATGTCGACCTGGAAAGCCACTTCAGAAAGTCATTTCCCTATTCATTTCCCTAAAGAACTCATGGACTTCTGGTCTCCGGAAAACCCCAATGCAAGATATCACAGGTTGAACATGAGGGGAACTTCCAGCCTGATGGCGGACCGGTACCTTCAGAGAAGCTTTGTCCGTTTGCAGGATGTTTCTTTGGCCTATGACTTCCCTTCTTCGTTGCTGAAAAAGGTCTTTATCGACAGACTTAAAGTTTTCGTCAGCGGGAAAAATCTGGCCACCTGGACCAAATGGAACGGTTGGGATCCTGAGACCGGAGAAAACATTACACTGAGCGGCAGACCTGTAATGAGGAGTTTTACCGTAGGCATCAATCTTGGATTTTAACCTGTTGATTTATGAAAACAATATTTAATATATACCCCGGCTTTCTATTAAAAAGCGTGCTCTTTTCCCTGGCATTGCTGGTTTTCTCCTGCGACGAAAAGGAGTTTTTGAACGAAGTTCCTCTTGATTTTTATTCTCCCGAAAATTCATACATCACCCCACGGGATTTTGAAGCAGCCAACCTGAATCTGTATGATAAATACAGAACTTACTTCTGGTCGGAAAATGACTGGTACCGCTCACCTGGTATGATGTTCAGCGGCACGGACCTGGTTTATGGCGCAGCGGCCAACACCAGCGTGGTCTTCACCGCTACCCTGGTACCCACGGATGATCACATTTATCGTGCGGTCTGGTATCCGGCCTATGTACTCATTTATGACGCCAATGTTGTAATCGGAAGAGCGGATTCCCCGGAAAGTCAACTGACAGGGCCTCAAAAAGAGAAGATCAAAGCCGAAGCCAGGTTTTTCCGAGGCTACGCCTACAAAATGCTGGCCAACTTGTACGGTGGGGTACCGATCACGCTTGAAGAAACCGGCAGTCCGAAAAGGGACTATGTAAGAGCTACGCGTCAGGCTGTCTATCAGCAGGCAGCAGAGGACCTCAAATTCGCTGCAGAAACCCTTCCTGATATTACAGATACAGATGACTCACGGGTCAACCGTCTGGCAGCTTATCATTTGTTGTCTGAGGTCTACATTTCCCTTGAACGTTGGCAAGACGCAGTGGCTGCAGCTTCTATAGTTATAGACCACCCGGCTACTGCTTTGATGACACAACGGTTTGGTTCGCGCAAAAACGACCCTGATTTCGGTGGCGATGTGTACTGGGACATGTTCCGAAAAGGTAACCAGAACAGATCTGCGGGAAACACCGAATCACTTTGGGTCCTGCAGTTTGAGCACGGTATGCGTGGAGGCGGAGGAATTCGTGGAGGCGGAGGAGGCACCCAGCTCGAACGCATGGTAGTGCCCCGCCTATTCCAGGCAGAGATATTCAATAAGAACGGAAGCCGGCAATTACTTATCCCACAGCCCAACACGTTTTACTACGGCCGTGGCATTGGGGCATACCGCCCGACCAACTACTTCTTTTGGGAAATATGGAACAAGAGCGGATATACGCAAGACATACGAAATTCAGAATTCAACATTGTACGTGATATAAAAGTAAATAACCCTGCTTCGGATTATCACGGGAAGTGGGTCATCAAAGACAAGGTTCCGCTGAAGTATAACACAGAACCCGATTCGACGCGAAATTTTTATCCGATCGTTGCCAAAACCTCTGATCCTGGCAAACACCCGTCTCAAATGTACCTGGTCAACCAGACTATTCCCGGTTCACTTACCGGCGAGGCGGGAAACACCTATCGCGACCACTGCGTCATACGTCTGGCTGAAACCTATCTGTTGAGAGCGGAAGCCTACCTGGGGATGAATGACCAGACCAAAGCCGCCGGAGACATCAATGTGGTTCGTACCCGGGCCAAAGCCCCGCAAATCGCAGCTTCAGCGGCTACTATCGACTACATTCTTGACGAAAGGCTTCGTGAGCTTCATTTTGAAGAATTCAGAAAATTAACTCTGATGAGGCTTGGCAAGCTGGTGGAAAGAACAAACAAAGTAAATCCGCTTATCAAATACCAGCCGCATCATAACCTTTGGCCGATACCTTTCAATGATATCGAAAAAAATGTAGGTGCTGCACTGGAACAAAATCCCGGCTATAACTAAACCCTGACTTCGCGAACACCTCCTATGTTCAGAGGTGTTCGCTTTTCTGTCAAAACTTCCCGAATTTATCCTGATCTGATGAGCTTTCTACCACTCAGCTGGGGGATCATTGCGATGTCCTGGCTCTTTTCTCACGGCCTGAGCGCTATGAACGAAGACTCCCTTGCAAGCCGGCATCCCGTTTTCCAGGTTGACTACCCCTTCCCTACTGCAGACAAACCTCAGTCGAAACTATGGTATATGGACGGCTGCTGGTGGGCTTTGCTGCCTTCCTCCTCAGGCCCTTCCCTGTGGCAACGCGCCGCAAGTGGAAAATGGTCCGAGCATCCGGAGATAGCACAAAAACTCAAGGGACTTCCCGGACGGGCAGACGTGTGGCCGCAAAAAGACGGGATTACAGCCGTAGGCGTAGCTGATAACAGGCTGTCCGTATTCCGCCTTTCCAGAAAAAAACGAGGTACTGACGATTGGACTTGCGAAGTTCTCGCCGACCTTCGTCATCCGGGCACCGATCAACCGATAGAAACGGCCACCATCGTTCAGGATACAAAAGGAGCCTGGTGGGTTGCCGCAACAGTGGGAACAAGTGTCTGGATATGGAGCTCGCCATCTGGCAGCAAAAAATGGACGGAACCTATCCTTCTGGCGCAAGGAATAGATGAAGATGATATCTGTACAATTACACGCCTTCCTGACGGCAGCATAGGCGTCATTTGGTCGGACCAGATCAGCGAGGCAGTAGTAATGCGCCGGCATACCAATGTCTCTCCAGCGCATCAGTGGGAAAAAGAGGAAATCATTGAACAGGGCAACAATACCGCCGACGATCATCTCAACGCCTCACTTTCATCAGATGGTACACTGTGGGTTGCTACAAAAAACAGCCTGGACAAAACCGGAAGCCCGCAGTTTGTTATGCGTGTCAGGAATCGGAAAGGCGAATGGACCAACAAACCCTACGTCGACCTGATCGATCGTAAAAAACCATCCCGCCCCATCGTAACTACGGTGCAAAACAGCCGACTGGTGCTATCCGGCTATGGCGACAACGACAGAAGTATTCCGTACCCCCACAACTCGGCAATCATTTTCGGACGTATAGATACTACATCTGCAAAGAACTTCATTGCACCTGCTGTCGTCATCTCACCGGACAGCAGCTACCGCAGTTTTGTCCAAAATGTAACCGCATCCAAATTCCCGTTTCCTGCCGACGCCCCCTGGATTGTCCTTGCCTCAGATACTGATGGACGGGTCTACGAAGCGGATCTCAGGAAATTCTTTGATTAAACCTTACCCGTGCCCGGCATGTCAAACTTATATACACTTTCCCTCACGTTTTATCTGAGCCTGGCCACATGCGTGCTCCCGGCCCAAACATCCCTTCTACCCGGTTCCGTCCCTTTTGCCCGAATAGAGCCGCGGCTGGTCACCGATACCACCCGGTGGGATACGGACGACCCTGCTATCTGGATCAACCCGAAAAACCCGTCCGAAAGCCTCATTATAGGAACCGATAAAAACCGCGACGGCGCCCTCTACGCATTCGATCTCAAAGGAAAAATAAAGAAGAGGGTAGGCAACCTGAATGTGCCCAACAATGTAGATATCGCCTATGGATTCCCCTTAAACGGCAAAAAGATAGATATAGCCGTAGTGACGGAAAGGCTGGAACAGCGTATAAGGGTGTTCCAGCTTCCCGAAATGACTCCACTCGACCATGGCGACCTGTATGTATTCAACCGTGAACCGAAACGGTCTCCCATGGGCATCGCCTTATACAAACGTCCTTCCGACCAAAGCTTTTTCGTTTTTGTAGGCGGCAAATCCGGACCGACTGAAGGATACATAGGCCAGTATCGGTTAGAGGACAATCGCAAGGGACACATAAAAATCACGGAAGTCAGGCAGTTTGGAAAGTACAGCGGAAAAAGGGAAATAGAATCCATTGCCGTCGACGCAGAGCTCGGCTATATATACTACTCGGACGAACAGGTAGGCGTCCGAAAATACCACGCCGATCCCGATAAAGCCGGAGCGGATAAAGAGCTGGCCCTTTTCGCGACAAAAGGCTTCCGGGAAGACCATGAAGGCATCAGTATCTACAAAACGGATGACCAGACCGGGTACATCCTTGTGTCAGACCAGCAAGCCAATCAATTTCACATTTTCACCAGGGAGGGTTCCCCGCAAAACGCCCATGATCACCGCCTGGTCAAAATCATCAAAGTTTCGGCCAGGGAGAGCGACGGAAGTGACATAACTTCACTTCCTCTATCCGGGGATTTTAAACATGGCCTGTTCGTAACCATGTCCGAAGGCAAGGTTTTTCACTATTACGCCTGGGAAGACATCGCCGGCACCGATCTGAAAACTAGGACACCGCGCGATAAAAAAGACAAACCCGGAACCGGCAGTTTGAAGCGATAAACTGCAGGCTCATTTTATGATTACATCTACGACATCCAAATTAAAAGACATGCCGGAAAAACTCGGACGCAGATCATTTCTGAATAAATCGCTGGCGGGAGCAATCAACTTCACCCTCGCCCGACATCATACGGCAACCGGCGAAGCCAGGAAAGGTAAACCCCTGCTTATCGCTACCACCGACTACTACGACAATGTTTACGCCAGCAAGTTCTTTTTTGACCGTACGCACCTGGATCAGCTGCACGAATACCTGGCCTCCATCGGTGTGAAGCGCCATCAGTGGATGTTTGATACGATATGGGATTTTTACAACGAACGCTCGTCCGGTTTCGATCTCCTGTCGGAGGTGGTCCAGTCGGCCCATAGGCACGGCATCGAACTCTACACCATAATAAAGCCCTTCGAAGGTGGAGGTTTCGGTGATACACTCCCTAATTCTCTTCCTCTGCCCGAAGGCGTCCCCATCTTAAAGGACATCCGCGGTATATATCCGTTCGTACGTCCGTTTGTCGCTCGGCATCCTGATTTCAGCCTGAGACGCAGACCAGGGACTTATCAGGCCGATCAACCGGCAACCACGATCAGGCTTGTCAAGGGAGACGACAAACCTACAACGATAAACGCTGGTAACATCTCTATACTGACAAGTGCTTCCAACAACCAATTTACAGTGTACAAGGGGCCGCTTACCCTGCGGGAATCCGTCGAATGGCGTCCATGTTTTCCCAAAAGCAAAGCATGCCGGATTATCCACCTCGAAGGTCTGCAGTTGCCGGAGGGACATAAGTATATCGTGATCCGGTGCGACGCAAAAGGAGAGTTCACCAACGAACGCGGCAACCTGGTAGAAGTGCTCACCGCGGACCAGCAAAGCGTTCCCGTGACACTTGGAATGGGACGTGTAACCTATGCCGAACACGACGAGAGGTATTTTCGATCGGATCTATACAGAAAAATATGCCCCTACTTCCGACACCCGAAAATAGTGGCCGAATTGCTGGATGAAACAAAGGGAAAAACGCATTACCAGGATTTCTATAATTTCGATGAGCGCCGGCAGATTACCGATGCGTACCCATTCTTAAAAGAAGGTTACGTAGCCATCGCACTCGGCAAGCCTGAATACATGCTGGGAAACCTGCACCCGATCTATCCGGAAGTCCGCAAGCACTGGCTTGACATGATCACCTATTGCCTGGACAAAGGCGCCGACGGCATCAATATCAGGCATTCCAATCATACCAGATCCCCCGAAGCATGGGAATACGGATTCAATGATCCGGTGCTTGCCAAAGCAAAGGGCAAAACGGATTTCGCTACTATCAGGCGCGTCAACGGAGATAGCTACACCGGTTTTCTAAGAGAAGCCCGGGAGCTGATTACAAAGAAAGGAAAGAAACTCACCATACACCTCTACTCTCAGATGCTGCTCCCCGACGAACGTAGCGACCGGATGGCCTATATCCCTCACAACTTTGAATGGCAATGGGAAACCTGGATACGCGAACTTGCTGACGACCTCGAATTCCGGGGCGCGTGGACCTTTCGTTCCTGGAATCTCCGGCAGGTGCTCGACCGGTTTTCAGCTGTAGCGGTCGAAGCCAATAAGCCGCTTTATTTCCAGGGAAACATGAAAGAGTTGAACTTCGACGGTCCTCATCATTTCACGGCTGGAGAAATAGACATGGTCACAAACGATCCGCTGATGGGCGGCTTCGTACTTTATGAAACTGCGCACTTTACACGTGCCGACAAAGAAGGAAAAATAGAAGGAAGTCCTCTCATCAGGACACTGACGAAAGCTCGCTTTTTCTAATTAAGCAAACGCATAAACTATTAAGTTACGAAAAAAAATGAGAAAAACAATACTACCCACCCTGGCGGGTATCTTATTCCTGATTACCGCTGCAGCCGCCGGAGACATCGTATATCCCTGGCGCGCCGCAAAAACCATTGTGAAACATGGAGAGACCTTTGAAATCCTTTTCCGTAACCCCGCAAGCACAGCGGTACAATCTGTCGTGCTTATCGGTCCCTATAACCGGGTGGTGCTTCAGATAGATTCTGTTTCCTCGGGCCATTTCGAGTTCGACAGTTATACCAAAGCCGCTGTGAACAACCGGATCTTTGTACGGGTACCCGAAGGTACGCCTGAAGATCTATACAACCTGGTTATCAAATACGGGGATGAAGTATCCTCCTCTCCGAAATCGGTCAAGGTAGTGAAGGAGTTCAGGAAAAACCATCGCTTCATTCACATCAGCGACCTCCACGTGTCGAGGCAATGGGTGGACGCCCCGGACGGAGGGTATGCTAAAGAACTGGAGCTACTCGACAGATTCGTCAAAGTCGCCAACATCATCGCACCCGATTTCGTAATAGTAACGGGAGACAATATCCATCATTACACCCGGATAAACGCCGATGCAACCGGATGGGGAGGCACTAAGTTGTACGAGAAAACGCAGTACCCCGGGTTAGAAACGAAATGGAAAAACTTGTTTGAAGGGGCAGCAGGCTTGTCAGGTATTCATGGCTTCACCGCCCCTGTATTTGCCCTTCCCGGCAACCACGACTATTACGACAAAGACATAAAAAATGACTTCAAAGCCATGTCAAAGCAGTGGAACGACCTCTGCGGATTGCGTACCTACGGGTTCAGGTACGGTGACACCAGGATACTGGCAATGGACGATTTTATGGGAGACCCTATAATTGACAGACCCGAAAAAGCGCCTCTATCCGGCCTGCAAGGGAAGGTACTTCAAAGCTTCCTGGATGAAAAGGGTCACGGAAAAATGCGTATTCTCGCGCAGCATATTGATAACCGTGCCGATACAGCCTTCCTCGACGCAAACCGTATCCACCTACTTCTACACGGGCACCGCCACACACCAGCAGATGAATACATCGGCCGAACTCCTACCCTGAGCACACGTCCCGGCACCGTCTGCAGAAGTGGCGTGTTAGACATGGAAAATGAGCTGGGCTTGTTCCGTATGGTCCATGTTAACGGCGATACATTTAGCATCACAAAGCCACTGAGATTCCTTCGCAATCCGAAGCTCCCACAAGATCCGACGGGCATTCAGTTGTCACTCGACTATTCGAAACCCAACGACGGCTCGTCTGTCCGGAACACCGGCAGCATCACTAACCGGATGGGTGTTGCGCTCCCCGATTGCCATATACGTTTCGTACTTAAGAAGGGAAAGTATAAGATAGACAAGGGTCGGATCATCCAGACATTCTCCTCCGGTTCCCTGACGATCGTCGACGTAAATGTAGAAGCTGGCGATGGAGCAGTTACGGAAGTAAACGTATCTGCTTTGTAATCTTATCCACCAGGAATCATTCACTCAAACTCAATAATAAATGAGTCAAATCAGAAAAATCCGTGCTTGTACAGCCTTCATTCCTCCCTCTGTTTTTAAATGCTTCTAATTTGGCTGCGATGAAATACTTCGGTCTGAATATTTTAATTCAGTAACCGTCCTCAAGATAATGCTGCATAGCTGTCTCAAACCCATTTTGATCCCAAATATTGATAAACCAGAGTATTTTTTTCATCATGATGTTTTTGTTCTTTGTTCGCGATTTGCAAACAAAGAACAAAAACATTTCCTGCAAGTGTGTACGTCGATATGTGGTGACACAAGCAGTATCACATTCCCAGGGTGGTATATCTTAGGTCCAACATTGCCTTATAGGCTTGTTTGTATTCTTCTGATAAAAAAGAATTGTCCAACCATTTAAAAGCCGCTTCCTTTTTGTTCTGAAATCGTTTGTAGGTATTGTGGATTTGTCGCTCATTCAAACCTAACCCCAATCCAAACTTCAGGAAGTGTTCTGGTTTAAGTTTTCTTTTCTTTCCCCCGAGTGCCAGGGCCAGCTCTTCATTGTCATCCGGATTGACAATACTTGCATTCAACAGATCGTAGGCAGGAGACAAAATCCAGTCATTCCCACTAATGATCATCGAAAAATTCTTACTATCTGAAACCGAAAAACACCGGAAAAAGAAAGGTAACGACAACCGTCCAAAAGAAATACACCGGCAGATAAAGAGAAACCACCCGTCCGACACCGGCAATTTTTCCTCTGCCTGAAAGTACCTTGAAAAGCTGTACGGACACCAGTAAAAGATTTACCAGCACCAATACGTTTGCGCCGAGTACGGCCGTCCTATTCGGGGTAAATCCCCATTCGGCAATCCGGAACCCTATCGCAGAGAGGGCGATTCCATTGATGATAATGGTGAGTACGGAGAGCAGGAAGAGCATCCAGATTTCTGTCTGGTGCCTGGGTCTCGCTGAGGTTTCGGCCACAGAAAAGAAAATCAGCGCCATCACCCCTACCAGCAGCACATTAAAGATCATGAGAAATTCACGGTCATTATAAGGATCTTTTCCCGAATAAAGTATGGCGCATAGATAAACCACGAGCATCACCAATACCAGCGGACTGAATATCCTTGCAATCACCGGCGAAACCCTTCCAACAAGAAGCGGGTTGACCTGGGTAAGAAAAGTGCCTACTATCGGTGCGGCAGCAAGACCGGCAACGCCTACATTTTTGAAGTAATACTCCTCAATGCTGAAGCCTATCAACGAAAAAAGGCCTACTGTAATCGCGCTGAGTATCCCTCCCGAAATCAGGATCAGGGCGGTGATCACCAAAAGGTCACCGTTATAGGTAAGAAAGCTCAGCCGCTTCTCCTTCACATCACCCACAAAAGCAAAACGCAACACCGACCAGAGAAACAAAGGTAAATGGAGGCACGACAACACCAGGGTATCGCTGTTCTTGTTCACGGGAAGGCTGTTGATGAAAATAAGGCCCGTGATTATGCCGCCGCCCAAAAGAGCAATTCTGCGAAGAGAAAGTCCGCTTTTCCAGGCAAAGTAGGCCGTCAGTATCGGAAAGACAATAAAGCTGACGTTACGCGAATAAAAGAACTCCTCATCTATCGGGAAGAAGGCAGGTATCTTAGCGATCGCACCAGCCAGCATGGAAGCTCCTATGACCATCAGAAGCTCTTTACGGGAACCCCGATTTACCTCGTCGCTACTGTAATTCAATCGTGCCTTCCAGTATCGCACCAGCACTTTATCCTTAATATCCGGATAAAGTGCGTTGAAACTGCGCTTAAAAGTAGCTTTGTCTGTCCGATACAGCTTTTCAAGCTGTTCTGGGTTGTCGAGATTTGAAAGAATCTGATGGTTCATCACTGCATTGCTTTTAGGTTGGGACAATATTTAGGGGTATATGGATGCATGTAGGAAGCGCTTTATTTTGCTTTGAATTTCAAAGTGGGTGGACGAAAAAAAAAGCTGTAGGCTGTAAGCTATATGCTGTAGGCTGTAGGTTTTTAGGGGTGGCTACTTTTGTGATCTGATGAGTTTTTCCAGGGCCTTCAGATGGTTATCAAAGGCACTCCTTCCCTCTTCCGTCATAAAGTACCGGGTGTTAGGCTTTTTTCCCACAAACGACTTCTCCACCCCGATAAACGCCTCCTTTTCCAGTGCCTTCAGGTGACTGGCCAAATTCCCGTCCGTTACGTCCAGAAACTCCTTCAGTGCATTAAAATCCAGCTTGTCATTGACTGCGAGCGTAGCCATGATCCCCAGCTTGATCCTGCTTTCGAATGCCTTGTCCAGACCATCAATTGAAATTTTCACCGCTCGTACCTGTAGTGTATGTAAATGCCGTAAACAATATGAAGCAATCCAAACCCTACCACCCAGACAATAAGGCTATGTTCCACGAAACAGACACTGAGCAGTCCCAGACCTATCTCCAACAGTCCGAACATCTTCAGTTCTTTATAGGTAAAACTACCCGCGCCATAGAGCGCCAGCCCATAGAAAATCAGGCTCAGTGGCAATAACATGCCTATCCATCCCTTTGACATCATAGCGAGCATGAGCAGCCCGCCGGTCACCAACGGCACCGATATATGGGCGAGCAAACGCCTGGAAGTTGCGTTCCAGACCTTCTCGCCGCGTTCGTATGCTTTTTTATAAGAAAAGACCGCTGCCGTACCTACAGCCATGACCAGAGTAACTACCCCCATCATGACAAGCATAGTCAGGTTTTCTTGCGGACCGAAAGCATACGTAAGCGTGTCCGGATAGAAATCCAGGCCTCTGTACGCAGCATAGGCAGTAGAAAGCGCATAAAGCCCGGCCATAATACCGGCCCAGCCCGACAGCGACAAAAACTTCGAAGAGCGTTCCATCATGGAACGTATTTCGGCAATATCCCGGACATAGTCCTTTGTTGGTTTCATTTCAAAGTACTTTTTTTTTCAAAGTTAAATAGAAAACCGAATAGCGCAAGTGGTTGCCCAAAAAATATAAATGGGAAAGAGGATATCAAGAATTGAATACTCAGAAGGAGAAACTATAATTTTTGAGGTTCAGATATTCCCTGGCTGTCATGACCGGTAGGCTCTCCTGCCTGAAATCTTTCTTGTTGCGCGTAATGATCAGATTCATACCATTTTCGATGGCGGTACAAAATTGAATGGCGTCTTCAAAATCTTTCACCCCGGAAGCCAACGCCAGCTCGATCACTTTGTCATCCAAAGACAGTACTTCGACCAAAACTTTAAACCTCCCCAGGATTTTTCTGGCTTCAATTGTTGTGTGATGCCTTGAAAGCAAGTAATGTGTATTAGCTATAGTCAGCGAGGATATATATAGCTTCACTACCTTTCTGTCGGCCAAACTAAAAAGAGCCTGTGCCTCCCGATAAAACGCATCTCGCTTCTGCAGCAGGTCTAAAACGATATTGGTATCAACAAAAAGCTTATCCATTAGGAATACTTTTTATCAAGATACTCACCGTAACCTTTCCTGTCATCGCCCTTCTGCTCAACGGGAATAACTCCCGTCAGGCTCTCGACAAGTGGACTTACCCTTTGTCCCTCTTTCTCTTTACTAATCAGCGCACGCAAGTAATTCGCCACGAGTTGGGATAAGCTCGTTTTGTGACTTTTGGCGTAGTCCTTTGCTTCTTCGATGACCTGATCATCCAGGTTCAATGTTAGTTTCGTATTCATGAGATTTACATACCTATACGTGCAAAAATAAAAATAAGTTACGTAAACCACAAGTCTCGCCTTCTCCTGATAATTTCTATGGTACCCTCCCTGTATTATTTTCCACGTCATCGGAACAATAACAAATTACCTCCCGATACACACTCTGAAAGTCTCCGAAAGGTAAATATTGTTTGCTTAAATTAAATTCCGATCCTATCAGCGTGTCGTTGCAGAAATTGAGGTAAATACAGAATACCGAACCCGAAGGGTTCACACGTTTATAGCATAGGCAATGTGTAAGAATTACATGCGACCCTGACGGGGTCGTACCTTTTTCCTGCCGACGCATTTTTCCTATAGTCATTTCATCCCTTCGGGATATGGCGAACCGCACGTCTCAACGTGTTTTTATTCAGATGATCTATATTAAACAACACAAAATTACGTTCACCGATAGTGGCTGAAACATTGTCATAAGTTACGCTCCGGTCGTATTTGCAGAGAGTCGTTACAAAAAGTCGCTGCAGGAAGTGAGGTGATTAGATAATACCGAACCCGAAGAGTTCACACGTTTATAGAATATGGAAGCGTAAGGTTTACATGCGACCCCGTCGGGGTCGTACCTTGTTACAACCGACGTATTTTTTCTATAGACATTTCATCCCTTCGGGATATGGTAAACTACACTTATGCGCAGGGTTACTTTTTTCAAATGACGTATATTGATTAATACTCAAATTAACTTCTTCAACAATGGCTGGAACATTTTCACAAATTTACATTCAGATGGTATTTGCAGTTAAAGGTCGGCAAAGCCATATTGGTCCGGAATGGGAGGAAGATTTATTCAAATACATTAGTGGGATAGTCAAAAAAAAGGAACAGAAAATGTTAGCCATAAATGGTATGCCCGATCACATCCATTTGCTTGTTGGAATGAAACCCTATTGTTGTTTATCGGAGCTTGTTAGAGAAATCAAAAAATCCTCTAACATCTTCATAAATGAAAAAGAATTTACTAAAACCCTTTTCCAATGGCAGGAGGGCTATGGCGCATTTTCATACGGTCATTCCAATCTTGATACAGTGATAACTTATATCCAAAACCAGAAACAGCATCATAAAAAGAAAACCTTTAGGGAAGAGTATTACGGACTTTTGAGAAAATTCGGTATTGATTTCAAGCATGAATATCTCTTTGAATGGGATGAATAAATCGATACCCAGGCAAAATGATATTTTAACCGCCCCCCCACTTTAATCTTTGAAAAAAAAGTCGTAACTTTAATATAACAGCACCCGTTCTGCATACCGTAAGATTTGCAAGCGGGTCATTCTTTTCACGGCTGTTATCAATAGAACCTACCCTTCTGTCACTCAGCAATAAACAGAGAATTAAGGTTACGGAAAATTGGAAGATGGTTTAACACCGAACCCGACGGATTCACACGTCGATAGCATAGAAAAATGTAAAAGAATTATATGCGACCCCCTCGGGGTCGTACAATATCGCTCCCGACGTATTTTTTTCTATAAACATTTCATCCCTTCGGGATAGGGCGAACTGCACCTCTACGCGTATACAACGATTGCCCAGAACATTCTGGCGAATACGGGACACGATACCTAAAAGGGGGGGGGGTAATTAGATAATACCGAACCAGAAGGGTTCACACGTTTATAATGCGCCGCTATTCCCAGCCTGTACATCCCATCATCATGGGTGACCAAAATGCTCATCGCCTACGTGTTTGACTCCATTAAATACCCCAAAAAAACACAAAAAAAGCCAGGCATGGTTTTGGTGTAGAATGAACTAACTTAACCACCATCAAACATGAGCAAAATCAAGATCCTTCACAACCCCAAGGCGGGTGAGACCTCGTACCCTCCCAAAACCCTGATATCCCTGCTTGAAAAAGAAGGTTACTCATGCAGCTATGCATCTATAAAAGAAAAAGGGTGGGATAAATTCGAAGACAAATACAAAATGCTGGTCGTTGCCGGAGGTGACGGATCCGTGCGGACAGTGGCTGCTGCATTGCTCCAGCGTACACTGATGGATCGCCCGCTGCCGGTATTCATTGTTCCGCTCGGAACGGCGAATAACCTCTCTAAAACGCTGGGCATTTCTCAGGATCCAAAGAAAGCCATTAGCTCCCTCCCTACGGCCACGGCACAAAAACTAGATGTCGGGTTCGTGGAAGGTTTAGGGGATACTGCTTTCTTCCTGGAAGGAATGGGCGTCGGAATTTTCCCGAAACTGATGAAGAAAATGGAAAAGCAGGATCATCCTGACACCGAAACGGTAGAGGAAAAACTGAAAGAGACCATGATGGTGCTGGAGGAAATTACGAAAACTTTTGAGCCTGTACCCGTAGTGATTACCGCCGACGGAACCAAACATGAAGGAGAATACCTGATGGTAGAAGTCATGAATGCAAAATCCATAGGACCCAATCTCATGTTGGCAGAAAATGCCGACCCCGGAGACGGCGAGCTGGAAGTCGTCCTGATACCGGCAAGTCAGCGAAATAAGTTACTGCAGCACATCAAGGCAAAACTGGAAGGCAAAACAGACGATTTTGCGTACACACATCTGAAAGCACAAGACCTCACCATTTCCTTACCCAAAACTGACGTCCATGTAGACGACGAAATGATCAGGCACCAGGAAGGGAAAATCCATGTTTACATAAAAAAAGGCCTGCTGGAAATGATGGTCCCGGCAGCATCTGAAGAAGAGTCAAAGAAAAAGTAGTTTTGCTCCGGGTTGGCAAAGATGAAATAGCAGCCCGCTGCCAAACGACCATGTTACTTTCAAATCAGGAATTTACCCGCGCTCCCTCCCAACCAATGATAGCTGTTTTCCTCGTATTACCCCACATATAGCCCCCGAGTGCACCGGTAGACTGAATAACCCTGTGACATGGAATCAGAAACGCCACAGGGTTACTGCCAATTGCAGACCCCACCGCTCTTGAGGCCGAGGGCTTACCAATGCTTCCTGCCACTACCTGGTAAGTAGTAAGCTTACCTGCAGGGATTTTCAAAAGGCTTTCCCAAACCCTAAGCTGAAACTGTGTCCCCTTCAAATGAAGCCTGATTTCTTCGAGTGTCTGTCC
>CAZAVR010000020.1:0-1489 GCA_964488435.1 uncultured Cytophagales bacterium
ATTTTTTTGATGGCGGGCTCAGCGCGTGCCACAGGACTGTACGGTAAGCGGTTTGAATCCGCAAGCCCGATCGCGGATCGGGTGGTGAAAGGCAAGGTAATCGCCCAGGACGGGTCTGCATTACCTGGTGTCAGCGTTCTTGTCAAGGGATCCCGCACAGGGACCAGTACCGACGGCTACGGTAATTATAGCCTTTCAGTGCCTGAGGGCGGAAACGTAGCGCTTGTGTTTTCCTATATAGGGTATGTGACACAGGAAATTGCTTTGGGAAATCGTTCAACATTGGACGTTTCTCTGGAGGAAAGCACAGAAATACTTCAGGAAGCTGTTGTCACCGCTTTGGGTATCAAGCGGGAGGAGCGGTCTTTGGGGTATTCGGTGGGTAAGATACAGGGAAAAGAATTGAACAGAGTAGTTCAGGAGAACGTACTTAACGGAATGGCCGGTAAAGTGGCTGGTGTAACCATCAATTCTACTGGAGGAACAGGTTCATCTGTAAGTATGGTTATCCGGGGTGCCAGATCATTAAGTAATGATAATCAGCCACTGTTTGTGATTGATGGAGTTCCAATAGCAAACACCCTGAACAACGTGACACAAATTGGGAGAGACAACAGAGTGGATTATGGGAATTCTATTTCGGGACTGAATCCAGAAGATATTGAGAACATATCCATACTGAAAGGACCTAGCGCCGCTGCTTTGTATGGAAACAGATCAATGAATGGAGTTGTACTGATTACTACCAAAAGTGGTAGTAAGGCCAAGAAGATGACAGTTACAATAAACAATAATACGGTATTTGATCGTCCTTACAGATTCTTAAAATGGCAGAAAAAGTTCGGATCGGGGGTATTTTCGGCCATCCCTCCTTCAATAAGTGGCTCACCACTGACCAATCCCTTCGGTTCGCTAATCCAGGAGAAGGAAACGGCAACAGTGGGTGCGGAATTGGATAGAGGCTATGAAGAAGTACAATGGAACAGCCCGATTGGCGAAAATGGGAAACCGATGGCGATGCCACTGGTTTCCCATAGAAACAACATAGAGAACTTCGTTCAAACCGGAATAACGACTACCAACGGCATAGCGGTTTCCAAAGGATCAGACATGGGGTCTTACCGGTTTTCCTATTCCAATATGCAAAATAGAGGAGTAGTACCCGGTTCAGACCTGTTCAGGAACACCTTTAACCTGAATATGATTACGCAGCTAAATAAGAAATTGCGCCTTAGCACGAATATAGATGTAAGCAGGAACAATTCTAACAACAGGCCAGCCGGAGAGCGTGGTACTAATCCATTGCAATGGGCCTATTCGGTTTCTCCACACATCGACATTCTTGATCTTAAGGATTACTGGAAAATCGGACCGAATGGAAGACAGCAACGCACGCAATATGACGGAGGGATGGCCGAAAATACCCCCGATCCGAACTTTTTCTGTCATTTTAAGAATCTGTAAGGACGATCAAATACCGTATTATTGT
>CAZAVR010000020.1:1499-10935 GCA_964488435.1 uncultured Cytophagales bacterium
ACGCAATATGACGGAGTATTTAACAATCCCTACTTCCTGGCACATGAAGTCAAAAATTCTTTTTCCCGTGATAGAGTTTTCGGGAATATAAGAGCTGATTGGCAGATAACAGAGGATCTGAGCTTCATGGGACGTTATGCGTTGGATACATACAAGGAGAGACGCGAGTCAAAAATTCCGAACAGTTACACCGGGGAGCCAAACGGAAGTTATGGAATCGTGGATATTAATAGGTTTGAAAGCAATGCTGATTTCTTAGCTACCTACAAAAAGCAGTTATCTAAATTGCACTTTTCAGTATCCGCCGGAGGAAACACCAGAATGGAGAAGTCGAGTAGTGTAAGAATCGGTTCAAGAGAAGGGACGGGACTAATATCTCCAGGAACGTATACATTACAGAACATACTTCCTGCCAATTTGTATTCGGAGAGTGGTTATTGGCCAAGAATGGTAAATAGTCTCTATGGGTTAGCTAATTTAGGTTATGACGACATGATATATCTGGATCTTAGTTACAGGACAGATTGGTCCAGTACATTGCCAAATGCGCAAGCATATTCTTATCCTTCTGTTTCCCTAAGTTTGCTGGCTAATGAAATGTTTAAATTCACTAGTAACAATGTGAACATGGTTAAGTTGCGGGGTGGAATAGCAGGAGTAGGTGGAGATGCAGATCCTTTTCAGGATCGAGAGATCTTAGCACCCACCGGTTCCTGGGGAACTACTCCCATGTATTCACTACCCGGAACATTCCTAAATCGCAATTTGAAACCTCAATTATCAGATTCTTATGAATTGGGTATTGATGTTAATTTGTTTCGTAATCGCGTGAGATTTGACGGTACGATATATAGGATGGAAAGTACCAACCAGATTCTAAGTGCTAAAGTTGAATCTGCGTCTGGAGCCCCAACGCGGGTAATAAATGCAGGACTGGTATCTAGCAGAGGCGTAGAGATGAACTTGGGTCTCACGCCTGTTGATCGGGGTAGCTTGCGTTGGGATTTAAATTTTAACTTTACACGTAACCGGACTAGAATCGAAGCTCTTTCAGATGACCTTCCTTATTTTACGCTCTGGGAGGATGCAAAGGGCGGAGCATGGACCTACGTAGGAGAAGATATCGGCGATATTTATGATGCAAAGGTGGTTACCGTGGAGGACAAATCTTCTCCGTACTACGGCTTCCCATTATTGGATCAAACCGGAAAATGGCAGGCCGTTGACGCAATCAATACCAAGAATAAAATTGGTAACTTCAATCCGAAGTTTATCCTGGGTCTTTCTAGTTCGCTTACATATAAGGGATTCTCGCTCAACATGACATTTGACTGGCGTAATGGCGGACAATTTGTGTCACAAACCTATCGCTACGGAGAGGAAGGCGGGCTTTCTCAGTTGTTTTTTGATAAACTCACCAATCCTAACGGAATGGAGGGTAAGGAACTTCGTGACTACTTGGTAGCCAACAAGGAAAGTATGATCCAAATCAATAGCAGATATTTTCCTTTGATAGGAGGACCAACACCTGAGTATGGAAGTTACCCGTTTATCTATCCGCCTTACACACTTCCTTATGGGGGAGTATTCATTCCGGGAGTCTATGCCACAGGGTTTGATGACGCAGGAAATCCTACTGGGTACGCCGAAAACCTGGGAGAGAACATAAACAAGGCAGGTGGAACTAAAGTGCTGCCTCTTGCTGGGGCAACAACCTGGAGCTTTACCCGTCCGTTTATGTTTGACGCATCTTATCTTAAGCTTAGAGAGATATCATTTGGATACGATCTCCCACAAAGATGGTTGAAGGGCGTTGGGGTACAGGGTGCTAATTTGTCGGTATACAGTCGTAACATTATCTTATGGACTGCCGCGAAAATTAATATTGACCCTGAGAACGCTTACCAGCCGCAGGTGAATGCGCAGGCGGGAACACAGTTTAAGCAAGGTATTGAGCGCTATAACGTTAATCCTTGGGTGATGCCGATAGGTTTCCGGGTGAATGTAACTTTCTAATGGACTGATAATTTGCAGAAAAATATGAAATCGCTAAAGATAGTACTTACCATATCCATTCTGATTACCAGTTCCCTGTTCTCGTGCAAGGAACATCTGGTAAAGCTGAATGATAATCCAAATGGCGTCAAGCCTGAATTAGGTCACCCAAACCTGGTGCTGTCTACCGTACTGGTGGAAACCGGTAAATTGACAGTAAACTATGGTTTCCAGGATATAGCCGGGGTGATACAACACACCCAGAAAGACGGTTGGGGCAGCGGACATAACGAATACGACTGGAAGCAGAGCAATGATTGGGCAGGTATCTACGGAATATTACGCAACAACAAATATGTGTATGAACGCTCAGTGGAATTAGGGTTTGAGCTGCAGCAAGGTGTATCACTCGTAATGAAATGCTATCTGTTCGGTCTTATCGCAGATCTGTGGGGAGATGCTCCCTACTCTCAGGCACTGATGGGAGATGAAAATCTTTATCCTGTATACGATAGCCAGGAAGCAATTTATACAGGTATACTCGCGGATCTGGAAAAGGCCAATACCCTGCTTTCGAAAGCCAGAAATGCCTACAACAGCAATATTAATGTGCCGGATGTCTACTTCGCAGGTGACCCCGCTAAATGGAGGGCATTTGCCAACTCGCTGGCCTTGCGCTACTATATGCGTATTTCTCCCAGAAAGGCTGATGTGGCCAAGGCAGGCATCGAGAAGATTGTGAATGATCCAACTAAGTACCCAATTATCACTACGGCTGCCAACGAGGTGACTATGCTATACCAGGGCAATAATTCCTCTGATTCATGGCCATCAAATACAGCATTTAACTCCGACGGTAGCAATTACAGAAGAATTAAAATGGCATCTACGCTAGTAGAAGCGATGAGGAAAGTCAATGACCCGAGGCTGGCCGTCTGGGCAAACAAGGTGAAAACACCTATTGTTGTGGATGCTACATTACCCGCAAAAACAGACCGGATAACTTCTGGTGTGCGTTATGTTTCACCTGATGTATTAGTGACTAAGGGTGTTGCGCTGGAAGATGTGAATCAGAATAAGGATTATGTGGGTTTACCCATTGCGCTTTCCGGACCAGCGGTGTATAATCTGAGCCCGGATGCTGCTCAGGCTTCTAACAACCCGCATGTCTCCTGGCTGCACGATATGTACAAGGAGAAAAGCGGGGATCTGCTCAGAGCCCGTTTACTCCCCGCGTCAGAAGTGCTCTTTATTCTGGCTGAAGCGGCGCAAAAAAAATGGAACGTGGGAGATGCGAAGGCGAGATATGAAGCCGCGGTTAAAGCTTCTTTTGATACCTGGAAGATAAGTGCCAGTGCTACAGCCTATCTGGCTCAGACCGGGGTGGCTTATGACGGAACACTAAAGCAACTGATTGAGCAGAAATGGATCTCCGGTTGGACAAATTCTACGGAGGCCTGGTTTGACTTCCGCCGCACTGGTTATCCTGAGTTAAAGGTTGGACAGATGTCGCCCAGAAAAGTGGTGCCTATCCGTTTCTATTATAACCTGGATTCCAGAAACCTGAACAAAGTTAACGCCACTGCCGCCATCGACAGATTGGAGCCAACCGCCAATTCGGAGGTAGACGGAAAAAACAGTGCCTGGTCAAAACCCTGGGTATCGCAAACAACCAATAAACCCTGGTAAGCCGTAAGAACACCAATCATTTCCGGAGCAGGGCGGTGAAACTACCGATTGCTCCGGAAACTTTTTAATATTTTCAGACATCTTCTTTACAATTTAGGAATGTTTTTTGGCAAGAAAAAGGTAGTCGTTTGTCTCCTTTGGATAGCGATTTTTTTGACTGCGGGCTATGCTCACGCCCAAAGTCTTCGCGCAGGTGCTTCTGTACGTGTCATTACTCCTAATCCGCTCCTACCTGTTTCGGGTGGCATAGGTACGCCCAAGCCGGCCATTCAAAAGAAAGGAGATCTCTTTGCGCGCGTGATGGTGTTGGAGCAGGGCGGTACGCGTGTCGCTATCGTCGGTGTGGACAACATAGGATGGCCGTCGGCACTCGGTGACAAGTCCCGGGCGCTGATCAAAGGCATTAAGCCGGAAAATGTGCTCATTGGTGCAACACATACACATAGCGCCCCTGATGCTTACGGCTTTCCTGATGAAAAAGGGAAATCAAATGCAGACCTTGCTTACCTTCAGAAATGTGCCGAGTTAATAGCAGAAGCTGTAAACGAAGCGGTAGCCACACTCAAACCAGCCAGGATTAAGGTGGCCATGGGCGAAGCCAAAGGAAGAATTGCTTATAACTACTACGCCGAGCATTTGTATGATCCCCGTTGCAGTGTAATTCAGGCGGTGGCGTCTACCGGTCCGGAAGCCGGAAAAACAATCGCTACACTGGTCAACTATGCAGTACATCCTGAGGTCATCGGTTCAGGCCGTGGTATACTAAGTCCGGATCTTTGCGGACCGCTGTATGACCGGATAGAGGAAAAAGCCGGAGGTGTGGCCATTTTTATGAACGGGGCGCAAGGTGGTATGGTGACGGCCGACAACCGGAGGCCGGAAAGTGGCGAAGCAGGTGATTACAATGAGTGTAAAAGAATAGGAGAATTGCTGGCAGATGAGGCACTCCGAATCATTGAACCGGCGGCATTACTGGATAATCCATCCTTATACTGTGCATCCCGAAAAATTACTTTTCCGGTGGATTCGGAAATGATGCGGCATATCCTCAAAAACTCCCCTGTGAGCAGTATAAAAGGGGCATCCACTACGCATGTATCTTCACAGGTTAATCTGATCAACATAGGTCCGGCACAGATCCTGACCATCCCCGGGGAGGCCCTCCCTAACATAGGCTATTACCTGAAAAGGAAAATGAATACCCGAATCCCCTTTTTGTTCGGGCTTACCAACGATGCTTTCGGTTATATGCTTACCAAAGTAGACTTTAACAGTTTTAAGCGCTACGAGTACATAAGCAGAACCAGTTTAGGCGAAATGACAGGCGAAATATATATAGAGGAAGCCTTGAAATTGGTTTCGGAAAGTCCGAAGCCGGACCATAAATAGTTTAATTTTTTGTCAATCCAATTATCAATGAAAATCATTAAAAGTTATTTTTTTGCCCTCCTGCTTTCCGCAGTGGTTTTTGACATTTCAGCGCAGGGAGTGACCCCTGAAACCGCTCTGCGATCTTATCTGGCCAACGGAGACAATGCCTACAAATGGGAAGAGAAAGGTTCGTATAAAGACGGAGATGTAACGGTAAACAACCTGCTTCTTACCTCACAAACCTGGAGAAACATCACCTGGAGACATCAGCTGGTCATCATTTCACCGGATCAGAAGCAGTATGACGGAGCTTTGTTGTTTATTACCGGAGGAGGTAACAAAGATGAGATGCCTAACTGGAGCAACAAGAAGGATGACCGTGTGCTCAAAGCACTGAGCGACATCGCCAGAAAAAACAAGGCGGTGGTGGCATTGGTTAAACAGGTGCCTAACCAGCCGCTTTATGGCGATCTTACGGAGGATGCCCTGATCTCCTACACACTTCATCAATACAAGAAAGACAAAGACTATACCTGGCCTCTGCTTTTTCCCATGGTGAAAAGTGCAGTCAAAGCTATGGATGCTGTTCAGGAGTTTTCACGTCAGAGGCTGAGCCACCAGGTGAACCGCTTTGTGGTTTCCGGTGCGTCGAAACGCGGATGGACGACCTGGCTCACCGGTTCTATTGAAGATAAGCGTGTGGTGGCCATTGCTCCAATGGTGATTGACATATTGAATATGCCTGTAAGTCTTGATTACCAGATCAAGACCTGGGGAGATTACAGTATCCAGATCGAGGATTATGTAAAACTAGGTATCCCACAGTCAGCGGAAACCAACGATGGCAAGGAAATCACAACGATGGTAGACCCCTACTCTTACCGTAAAAACCTGACTGTGCCCAAAATGATATTCATGGGTACAAATGACGAGTACTGGGTGGTCGACAATATAAAAAATTACTACAAGGATATTCCGGGCAAAAACCTCATTCATTATGTGCCGAATGCAGGACATGATCTGGGTGGAGGAGCGCAGGCTATGGAGGCATTGGGAGCTTTCCTGGGCAATACGCTTCAGAACAAGCCTTATCCCGAATGTACCTGGAAAATAAAGGAGACGAAAAAGGGCGTGGAGCTTACAGTCGGTGCATCGAAGGATCTCTTGGTGGATGCGGTGTTATGGAGTGCTGCCTCCAAGGATAAAGATTTCCGCGATGATAAGTGGAGCAGCCGCAGCCTGGGAATTTCCCACAAGTCAAAAGTTTCAGTAACAGAAGCTTTACCTGCATCAGGTTACAAGGCATTCTACCTGGATTTGAAGTACAAGGATCTCAATGGCGGAACGTACACTACCAGCACCAGAATGTTTGTGAGTGACACGAAATCAGTGTTTATTGACTAGATTCGCACCATTTTTACTCCGAGCTGTACATCATGGTTGGTGTGCAGCTTTTTTTACGGGAAAATTTTACATACCATGTTAAAAAAAATTACAAAAAAATAGTCTCTTTGGATAAGGTTACTGTATTATATACAGTTAATCAAACAGGGAGGCTTATGGATCAGTCTCGTGCCAGATACCTTATATTGAGCCTTATAGGTAATAAATTGTCGGGACAGGAACTCGATGAGGTTTTATGCGGCTTGAGAAACCAGGCAACTGCCAGTGAATTCAGTAATATACTTAAACTATATTTTGAACAGCTTGTTAATGATGAGCGCCCTGTTTCTGCAAAGGTCAATCCCGATATTTTTAAGGATAGCCACATGCAGTAAAAGTGCCCTGCTTTAACCTCGAAAATAGGGAGAATTCAGGCGTTGCAGTTTTTTAGTTTACTATCCCATTATCCGACATAGACGGGGTCAGGGAAATGTCGGGATAGTCCGCAGGAGGCAGCGTCACAGAAAAACAGGTAGTTACTCTTATCAGAAAAGATCCGAAACTTCCATCTTTAAAGAGGAAAGTGAAGGCGTATATACTTTATGGTACGAGCCGCCGTTGAGTTGGTATTTTTTTAACGCCCGGTACTTTGTTGCAAAAATTTACAATAGTGGATATCTTTAGTTGGATTGTGTTTTCTGGTTTATGGGCGGGAGTCGTTTCCCGCCTTTAACTTTTTTTGGTTTTTTGATTTTTTTTTCGTATCTTAATAGTTTAACCGCTTCTGTTTACCCTTAATTACTCCCCATGCGTTTGAATGCTCTTCTCCGATACATTCTTTATATTCATTTGTTGGCTTTGGTTTCCTGTAAAGTTTCCTCAGAAAAAGAGGTGGGCAGCGAGACTGTGAAAGAAGTGATGGATGCTGTGGTTACACGGCTGTATGCACAGCTGACGCCGGCGCAGCTGGACACCATATCGGAAACGTTTATCAAAGGTTTTTTAACCGCCGGAGAGAAAGAAATACTTGCCAGCCGTTTTTGGAATTTTGAAGTAAACCAGCCGGTTACAGTTTCTTTGATGCGTCATGAGAAGCAGGAAACTGTCCCTTTCTGGCTTGAGGAGAGCGGGTTTGTCAATACAGGTAAGTTTGTAAAGAACGATCACTATACTTATGAGGTCTGGCAGAAGGACTTTGAAGCCGGAAAAGTCAATCTGGGGGTTAACGGGTTTGATAAGCACCGGCCTGTATATTTTATCACAGTAGCACCGAAAGGAAAGCCGCAGGAAGAACTGAAGATCTCCAACGTATTCCCTGAGAATCAACAATTTGAAAAATGCAGGGTGGGCGCCTTTACTTATCACGATTGGGATGAGTTACGCCTGACTGAGGTTCCCAGGGAACTGGAGGGGCAGGTCCTCTTTACAACAGTCAGAGGCAGAGCCCGGGAGGCCCATTTGGTGAAAGCGTTTCGTCAGACCCTTCATCCGTCCACAACTGTCCCCGATCAGATTTTACTCAGCTGGAGCGGAAGCCCCGAAAGCAGTATGGATATCCAGTGGCGTACAAGCCCGTCGGTGAAGGAAGGCCTGGTTAAATACTGGAAAAGAGGTGCAAGTGACACCCTCACCACCAAGGCGGGTGTGTTTGAGATGGAAGACCGGCTTTTACAAAACGACAGGTACGTTAATCGTTTCACCGCCACACTAACCGGCTTGTCACCCGGAGTATCCTATACGTACAAGGTGGGATCGGACAAAGGCGGCTGGTCGGATATAAGATCATTTGAAACACAGAGTAAGGGGCCGGAAGGAGCCTTCTCTTTTATCTGGTTTGGGGACACGCATTTTTCGCCGCACTTCGGGGATATGGCGAGGCAGACTTTGGCGAGGCATCCACAGGTGGCCTTCTACCAGATTGCAGGTGATCTGGTCACCACCGGTCTTTACCGGGACGACTGGGATAAGTTATTCTATAATGCAGGCTCTATTTTCTCCTATAAGCCGCTGATGCCGGTGCCCGGAAACCATGATAGTCAGGATGGACTAGGAGCATGGATGTACAAGGAAATGTTCAGTTTGCCGGAAAATGGTCCTGAAAAGAATCCCTCCGAGATGACTTACTCCTACAAGTACAGGAACGCTTTGTTTCTGATGATCGACGCTACACTTCCTATTGACAATCAAACGGCCTGGATCGAAAAGCAGTTGTCGGAGTCCAAAGAGAAGTGGAAGTTTGTGATGTTTCATTTTCCTCCTTATAATTTTGAGGAAGACTATTCGGAGATCCGGAAAAAGTGGTGCAGTCTTTTTGATAAATACCATGTAGATATGGTCATGGGAGGACATGTACATTATTACATGAGAACAAAGCCCATGTACAAAGAAAAACCGGTCCTGCGTCCGGCAGATGGAACCATTTACACCATTTCCATCAGCATTCCGGCCACGCATGATCCATGGCCGGATGAAGACTATGCTGTGGTAAGAAGGAAAAGCGGACCGCTGTACCAGCACATTTCGATTGACGGAAATACATTGGTCTACCAATCACTGGATAGTGCCGGTGTAGCTTTTGACGAGTTAAGGATTGTAAAATAGCTTCAGTTCGGGACGAGTTCGAAGAGAGTTTAGTAAAAGTTCAAGGAGTTCGAAAAAAGTTCAAGGCGTTTGTGGGTAGCGTACGGGGAAGAGTTGGTTTACGAGTTCAAAAAAAGTTAGAGGAGTTTTGGGTAGCGTACGGGGAAGAGTTGTTTAAGAGTTCGAAATAGTTCGCCGCCAACTCTGGAACTCATGCACAATCACCCACGTTCGCAGACTGCCAACTCTGGAACTCATGTAGAATCACCCCACGTTCGTGGAATACCAACTCTAGAACTCATGCACAATCACCCCACGTTCGCGGAATACCAACTCCAGAACTCTGGAACTCATGCACAATCACCCCTCGTTCGTGGAATACCAACTCCAGAACTCTGGAACTCATGCACAATCACCC
>CAZAVR010000020.1:11035-18298 GCA_964488435.1 uncultured Cytophagales bacterium
CCCCTCGTTCGTGGAATACCAACTCCAGAACTCTGGAACTCATGCACAATCACCCACGTTCGCAGACTCCCAACTCTAGAACTCACTCCCAATCACTCAAAAAACAGCAGAATCCCAACTCCCTGAACTAAATTAGCTAACAGATCAGGGAAACCGAACCTGCGCTCCGTTAAGTACACCGTGTGAGTTGATAGCTACCGTGACCAGCAAAGCGATAAAAATAGCAAGCCACAACAAATTCATTGCGTATTCTTTGTAAGAAAGCTTTATTTCGAGGAATTCAGGTTTTGCTTTTTTCATCAGGAAGAGGACGACGAGAAAATTAGCGAGATACAGATACTGTTCAATGCGGTAGATGCTTACGATAGCCCCGGTAACCAGTAGGCTCATCATAATGTACAAGCCGAACTGTACCGAAAAAAGAGTCAGTACCTGCTGGCGGCTTGTCAGTGTGTTAAGAGAGCGATTGAACACGCGTTGAAACAGATACACCCCAGATCCTAAAATAAGCAGGAACGCCCCCCAGAATACGATGGGTGAACTTCCCGAGTCGCCATTAGTTATGGCAGCATAGTTCTTATCCAGCTTCTCCAGTTCGAAAGTCTGCTGCCAGACCACCAGCGGAACAAAAAGAGCTAACATGAAGAGCGGGAATATATAGCTGCCTTTTTTTGCAGGAACCTCCGTATTTTCCCATGAAGAGGTGAAAGCACCATAAGCCATTCCGAGTCCACCGAAAAACCCGATCGAATATTCCATAACATTCCAGAAATTGAAGTGTATGCCGGAAACACCTCCCATTACCTGAAGGAAATTACCGAAGGCAAAGCCGAAGCCGCCGCCAAAGGCCGAAAAAATGGCTACACGCAACGCGGAAGTATACCCATTTCTGTTCAGGTACCAGGCCAGAAAGAACGCAATACCAGCGCAGGCAGCCCACATTTCAGATCTGGGCGGGGTCATTTTCCAGTCAAACTCCTCTATGAAGAAATAATAAGTGACGATGGCTCCAAACAGCAGTTCGGGCAATAGCCGGTTCCATTTTACCGGTCTCTTTTCAGAATCGGACAATACCAGTCCGAATAAACCTCCTCCTATAAATCCATACAGTGCGCCTATCACAAAAAGCATAGACAGCCCATAGTATACGTTCCCAAAGTCACTCCCCCGTCCGTAACCCACCACAATCCCGTAGCTGATTACTCCCCCTATACCCCAACCTATGGCGCCCGCAAGGGTGGCGGGCAATGCTTTGGCATACCAGTCCGGCCGGCGTGAGAGTAACAGAATGCTGAGTGTTCCTATGGCACCTGCCCAGGTAGCTCCCTGTACATGACCAAACTGTCCACGGATAGCCCAGGCTGTACCGAGCGACATACCGGCGATCAACAAATTGAGGTAAAACGATTTTGACATACTGAAATGAAAGGATGGGTTAGATACCGAAAAGCTTGCTGCTTTTAGACTATACTGGTTTGGGGATTGATCGTACCATTGTTATTGATGAAAATACAGAATCGACTGATTTTCAGATGGGAAACTTCGCCGGTGGCGCTTGAAGGGAGGCGTCCGGCTAAGGAGGCGAACACTGGCTTTTGTAGGTCTGGATAAGGCAATTATCATTTTATATTGTTAACTTCGCGGCGACTTTCGCCAAAGCATCTTTGCCTGAAGGAAGCGCATCGCCGAATAATCTATAGCAAAAGCAGAAGGCAGCAGTCGGCATTTAACAATTTTCAATGAAATCCTATTTTAATTATGCAACTGGCAATAAACGGTGGAGAAAAAACAGTAAATAAATCATTTGTATGGCCCATATTTGACGAGTCGGAGGTAGATGCGGTAGCCGAGATCGTCAGAAGCGGTAAGTGGGGTAACCCCAATTGTGGTGAAGAGGTAGCACGTTTCGAAAAAGAGTTTGCCGAGTATTGTGGTGCGAAATATGCGATTACCTGTGTAAATGGGTCTATTTCTCTTCGTCTGAGTCTTATGGCCTTCGGTCTGCAGCCTGGTGATGAAGTCATTGTACCACCTTATACCTTTATCTCAACTGCTTCGGCAGTGATTGAGTGTAACGCAGTTCCCGTATTTGTAGATGTTTCCCCGGATACTTATAACCTGGATCCGGTAGCTGTAGAAAGAGCGATTACCCCACGGACCAAGGCAATTATACCGGTTCATTTCGGTGGCCAATCCTGTGATATGGATGCGATCATGGACATCGCGAAGAGACATAATCTCCGCGTCCTGGAAGACGCAGCTCATGCGCATGGTGCAGAGTACAAGGGAAGAAGGCTGGGCTCTATAGGAGATGTGGGTAGTTTCAGTTTTCAGTCATCAAAAAACCTGACTTCCGGAGAAGGTGGTATCGTGATTACCAGCGATGAAGAGCTCTACAAAATGATCAGCTCACTGCGCAATGTCGGAAGAGTAGCAGGCGGTCAGTGGTATGATCATTTTAATCCGGGCCTGAATTACAGGATTACTCAGATGCAGGCTGCTTTGCTGCTTAAGCAATTGACAAGACTGGATCAGCAAACTGACACACGTGACGAGAATGGACAGTACCTGAACCAACTGTTGTCAGGAATAGAAGGTATCTCTCCTTTGACCCGCGGACACGGAGAAACCCGTCACTGCTACCATGTGTATATTTTCAAGTATGATAAGAGCAAGTTTAACGGGTTGTCCAAAAATGACTTTGTAAGCCGGCTTATGGCAGAGGGTGTGCCTTCACTGGGCGGATATCCGCACCCATTGTACAAGCAGCCGCTGTTTCAGAACGCCAACTTTATGAATTACGCGATACCTGCATCGGTGGATTATACTCAGGTAAGTTGCCCTGTGGCTGAGGCCGCCTGTGACGAAGCGGTTTGGATCCTGCAGCATGCGATGCTGGGTACCAAAGAAGATATGGAATCGTTTGCTGAAGCCATCCGGAAAATCCAGCGCCTGGCATAAAGAAAGCGCCATTCTCCTTAAGATTTTGCGATAGAGTGTGTATATTATACGCCGGTCGTGCTGTCTGAAAGACAGTGCTGCCGGCGTTTCTACTTGTTGTGTTTTCTTACAAATATTCGAGTAAATAATAAAAAAAATTAATAGTACTATAAACTAAGGGAATAGTATATTTACCGGATGATAGTTGGCATATACGAAGCCAGGAATGTTTTAAGCCTTACATTGATGCAAAAGAAAAGTATACTACCCTTACTCTGCCTGGCTATAGCACTTTTATACGCTTGTCAGACGAAGAAGACAAGAGAGAGCGACATCTCGGTTTCCTGGGAACTGATCAGTAATTTTGTCGGGCCTGCTGATCATTTCGAAGCGAAGTTTACCCTGTATAATGGCGGGAGTTCAACCTTGAATGAGAAGAATTGGGCGCTGTTCTTTAACATGTCGCCTAGGCCCATCTTAAAAGACTCGCTCCCTCAGAAAGCCATTGTACAGCATATTAACGGAGACTGGTATAAATTGATACCGCAAGCCGGCTTTAGCCTTGCTCCGGGTGACTCCGTAGTTATCAGTTATCGCGGAACCGAGGGCATCATCAAAGAAACAGATGCACCGATGGGACTATATTTTGTGTTTTATAATGATAAGGGCGAAGAAACCGGTCTGGAGGAAGTCGAGGACTTCAAGGTCATTCCTTTTACCAGGCGTGATCAGATCCTTCGTGGTCCCAAGGATTCACTTGCCCTTCCGACTGCCGCGTTACGCTATCGTAAAAATGAAAGCCTTGCGCTTGTGCCTTCGGAGCAGTTGCTTCCTTTGATTCCTTCTCCCTGGAGTCTTGTGAAGGGAGATGGTAAGTTCGTTCTGAAAGGAAATGAGTCGATCGGGTTTGACCAGGGATTGGAAAGCGAAGCCAGGTTTTTGGCTGAGAAGCTGAAGACAATTACGGGAAAGTCTTACGATGTGAAACCGAATAGCACCGGTGGTAAATTCCCAGTCGTATTGAAAGCAAGTCCATTGAATATTGATGGAAAGACTAAAGAAGTTTACCAGCTGATTATAGATAAAAACGGCATAAATATTACCGGAAGTGATCCGAGTGGGGTTTTTTACGGCATACAGAGTTTAGTCGCTCTTATTCCTGTGGGACCCGAAGGAACCGGAACCACGCCGTCAGAGTTGAACTACGTAAAAATCGACGATGCCCCCAGGTTTCATTTCCGCAGCCTGCATGTAGATGTAGCCCGTAATTTTCAATCGAAAGAGACTGTGTTGCGCATCATTGACTTATTGGCCTACTATAAGATCAATCATCTTTTACTGTATACAACGGAAGATGAGGGCTGGAGAATCGAGATTGACGGACTTCCCGAGTTAACGGAAATAGGTGCCAGCCGGGCACATGTAAAAGGGGGAAAAGAAGCTCCTGCCCTCCACCCATCTTATGGTTCTGGGCCTGAAGCCTATGAAAAAGGAAAGTATGGAAGTGGTTTTTATACGAGGGCGGATTTTGTAGAAATTTTAAAGTATGCGAAAGAAAGGCATGTAAAGATCATTCCTGAGCTGAATTTCCCCGGTCATGCCAGAGCAGCCATCAAATCGATGGAAGCCAGATACCAGCGGCTGATGAAGGAAGGCAAACAGAAGGAGGCAGAGGAATACAGGTTGATAGACCCCGATGATAAATCAGAATATCTTTCTGCGCAGGCGTACAAAGACAATGTGGTGTCAGTTGCCGGGGAGTCTGCCTACAGATTTTACGAGAAAATAGTGGACGAATATGCCAGGCTTTACAGGGAGGCCGGCTTAAAGCTGGATATGATTCATGCGGGGGGCGACGAGGTGGCAGAGGGTGCCTGGACCCGATCACCGCTTGCCATGCAGCTACTCAAAGAGAATCCACAGATAAAGGACCCCAAAAACCTGCAGGCTTACTTCTTTAAGAAGTTACTGCCGCGCCTTCAAAAAAGAGGATTGCAGGTACATGGTTGGGAAGAGGTGGCACTTAATAAAATGCCGGATGGGCGCTATCTGCCCAACCCGGAATTTATCGGGCAGAATGTTGTGCCTTATATCTGGAATAATCTATTTGATCCGGATCTGGGTTACAGGCTGGCCAATGCAGGATATCCCGTGGTTTTATGTAACGTTTCCAACTTCTATTTTGATCTGGCTTACAACAACGACCCCCGCGAGCCCGGGCTGTACTGGGCGGGTTTTGTCGACGCCAGGAACAGTTGGGAGTTTGCTCCGTTTGATATGTTTAAGACGACGCACACCACCTCTATGGGGCATCCGATGGATTTCAGCAAGGTAGAGCGCCTTCGTCCGGAAGCCAGGAAAAATATCCTGGGTGTAGAGGCACAGCTATGGAGTGAAACCATAAAAGGCCGGGAGATGATTGAATACTATATGTTACCCAAACTGATCGGTTTTTCAGAAAGTGCCTGGGCGAAGGAAAGAGCTTGGGAGACGATAGAAAACAAGGAGTTGAGAGATAAAGCCGTACAGGCCAATTGGAATATATTTGCCAATACCCTGGGTCAGAAGGAGCTTTCAAGACTGAACCAGGGAGACTATGCTTACAGGGTGCCGCCTCCCGGAGCCATTGTGGAAGACGGTTTGCTAAAAGCCAATACGGAATATCCAGGATTGACGATACGGTATACCCAGGATGGCACAGACCCGGATATGAACTCATCAGTCTATACCCAGCCGGTAAAGGTATCAGGGAAAGTTAAACTCAGATCATTCGATAAGTCAGGGAAGAAATCGTCGGTTGTGGTGGCTGTGGACTGATAGCCGCTCCGCCGATTTTTTAGGTATAGCCTGCTGTTTTCATGCAAAAAGCGTATGCTCCAACACTCTTTTACCAGATAAGTATGCTCCGTTCAAAGTTTATTGTTGTTCTGATTTTTGTTATTTTCTTTGTCATTTCCTTTCTGACCAATATTTTAGGTCCTATCATACCTGACATTATTCGTAGTTTTGATTTAAGTTATGGACTGGCCGGGTTTCTGCCATTCGCTTTTTTTGTGGCTTATGGCGTGGCTTCCCTGCCTTCAGGCTTGTTTATTGAGAAACTCGGGGCCAAGCCTGTTTTGGTATGGGCATTCCTGCTGGCGTTGATCGGGGCGCTTCTTTTTGCGATGGTGCCGCTATTCCCGGTAGCACTTGTTTCGTTGTTCACGATTGGTATAGGGATGGCTATGTTGCAGGTGGTTATCAATCCATTGCTGAGAATAGCAGGAGGCGAAGAGCATTTTGCATTTAATTCCGTGTTGGGGCAGCTGTTTTTTGGAGCAGCTTCTTTTTTGAGTCCTTTGCTTTACAGCTACCTGGTCGAAAACATTCATACCGGTGAAAGTAATGGCTTGCTTGTTTTGCTGACAGCGGTTGTTCCGGAAAATTTGAAATGGGTTTCATTGTATTGGGTATTCGCATTTGTATCACTTTTGATGATTGTTGTGTTGCGGCTGGTGCGGTTCCCTGTAGTTGAGCTGAACGAAGACGAGAAAGTAGATTTAGGAATCGGGTTAAACATGCTCCTTAAAAATAGAGTAGTATGGCTTTATTTCCTGGGGATTTTCTGCTATGTGGGTACAGAGCAAGGTGTGGCCAACTGGGTTTCTACCTTCCTGCAGGTATACCATCAGGTGGATCCGGTAACCACCGGGGCCGGTGTTATTTCAAGGTTTTGGGGGTTACTTACCGTAGGATGCCTGTTGGGCCTTCTGTTGCTAAAGTTTTTTGATAGCCGGATCGTACTGGTTTGCTTTACCGCCGGAGCCATACTCTCTTTGCTCGCAGGTCTGTTTGGCAGTACGTCAGTGGCACTTATCGCATTTCCTCTGGTAGGTTTCTTTGCTTCTGTGATGTATTCCGTAATTATTTCTTTGGCATTGAACTCTGTACCTGCCCATCACGGCACATTTGCAGGCATATTGTGTACAGGTATTGTAGGCGGAGCAGTTATTCCTTTCATCATAGGATGGCTTACAGAATGGGCCGGGTTGCAATTTTCCATGCTGTTTCTTCTGCTGACGCTGGGTTATATTCTGAGTATCGGGATTTGGGCGAAGCCGTTGATTAACAACGCGAGAGTTGGTGGACCAACAAACTGATAAGTATATGCGCGGGTTCGCGATTTTGATAAGACAGAGGTGGTTTTTGCGGTAGCTTGTTATGCATAAGATTATACTTTTGATGGATTTTTCTGAAGAGTACAGCAAAGGCTTGCTTAAGGGAATTTCCAGGTATTCCAAAGAGACCGGGCCCTGGCTTTTTTGCCGTATGCCGCTTTTC
>CAZAVR010000021.1:0-17724 GCA_964488435.1 uncultured Cytophagales bacterium
AGACGCGACGCATCACAGAGATGGCTATTCCCTATAATATCCCGGTTACTATGCACGATTGCACGGGCCCATTTACTTTGCTGGCGGGACTTCATGTAGCGACAGCATGTCATAACGTGGTTTTCCAGGAAAGCGTTCGGGCGCATCTCAGGGTTGTTTATGAGAAAATGATTGATAACGAGATCAAGGTAGAAAAGGGTCATATTTCACTCTCTGCCCGCCCCGGACTGGGTGCAGCCTGGCTTCCGGAAATTTTTACGCCCGCAAATCCTACTTACCGGGTTTCACAAAAATAAACTGTTTTGAAGATGCTTAATACTTCGGCCTCGGGTGAATTGTATCATCAGGCCCTGACCAGGATTCCTGATGGGGTATCCAGTTCTATGCGAAAGAACGTGACACCGGTGTTGTACTTTGAGAGAGCCGACGGTCCGTTCTTCTTTGACGCAGACGATAACAAATACGTAGATTATACGCTGGCATGGGGGCCACTGATCGTGGGGAGTAATCATCCGGTGATCAATGAGGCGGTCAGCAAGCAACTCACCAGGGGATATACTTTCGGAGCACAGCACCGGCTGGAAATAGAACTGGCGGATTATATGGTTTCAGTACTGCCGGGTGTGGAACAGGTGTTGTTTTGTAATACCGGCAGCGAGGCGGTGCAGGGCGCGATCCGGATCGCGAGAACGAAGACTGGCAGAAAGAAAATCGTAAAATTTGAAGGCCATTATCATGGTTGGCTGAATAATGTTCTCGTAAGTTACAAACCATCAGAAACTGACCTGGGAATACCGTCACCCACCTGTGGAGGGCAGCCACCCAGCGAGTATGCTGATACACTGGTGGCCCCCTGGAATGATCTGCATGTACTGGAAGAACTTTTTTCGAAAAATCCCGGGCAGATCGCATGTGTGCTCACCGAGCCGATTTTAGCCAATTCCGGGTGTTGTATGCCCACAGAGGGATATTTACAGGGAGTAATAGACTTGTGTGAAAAATATGGTGCGGTCTCTGTGTTTGACGAAGTAATTACGGGTTTCAGAATCGCGTTGGGAGGAGCTAGAGCCTATTTTAATGTTGTACCTGACATGACCGTCTATGCAAAGGCCATAGCAGGAGGGTTTACCATGGCTGCCATAGGAGGCAAAGCGGAGATGTTCGACGTGCTGAGATCCCGTGAAACTATTCATGCAGGAACGTACAATGGCTCACCGATTAATCTGGCAGCGGCTGTTGCTACACTGAATATTCTTTCCCATCCGACGGTGTATAGTGTTATGCACCGGCAAGGGGAGGAGATAAGAAGGTGCTTGCATGAAGAAGCCCTCAGGCATGATATAGTACTCGTCACATCGGGCGTCGGAACGGTTTTTAGTGTTCATTTTGGTTTGAGAAATCCTCCCTCAAACTACGCTGATACACTGCTTTCGGACAAAGCAATGTATGAGAAATTCAGGGTTGGTATGTTACACGAAGGAATTCTTCTTTTGCCTGATGGACGTTGGTACATGGGTGCCGCGCACTCTGAAGAAACGTGTGCCAGCACGAAGTCGGCCATAGTGAAAGTACTGGCGAATCTGACCATAGGATAGTCTTATGAAAAAAATTCTGTTTGCCGGTCTTTTTCATGAGACCCACACTTTTCTCAGGGAGAAGACAACTGCGGAGGATTTTCGCCGGACGGTGTGGTTTAAGGGAGAGGATATGATCCGCAACAATAAGGGAAACGGCTCTCCTATGGATGGATTCCTCGAAGTAGCGGCAGAGAACAAATGGGACCTGATCCCAACCCTGCAACTGGCGGCTATGCCTTCGGGCCTGGTAAGTCAGGAAGTGGTTACGGCGTTCGACGACGAATTCTTCCGGATGCTGGACAGTCACGTTCAATCGCTGGACGGTATTTATCTGGTGTTGCATGGGGCCATGGTAAGCGAAGAAACCGACGATGTGGAGGGCGAGCTGCTGGCGTCTGTTCAACGTGTTTTGAAGAGAGCCGATCGCCATCATATTCCCGTAGTGGCTGTGCTGGATCTCCACGCCAATGTTTCTGAAAAAATGATAGCCAACAGCAGCTGTCTTTATGGCTACCGTGAGAATCCTCATACCGATGCCAGGGAGGCAGCCGTCAAAGCTGCCCGGATACTCGAAGAACTCTTGAAGGGTACTACGGTGCGGCAGTTTTTCCTACCAAGCAGGTACATTCTTCCTCCTGCCGGGGTAGGTACGGCAGACCTCCCCATGAAGGCGCTTAAAGAGACTGTTGCAAAAATGGAGGAGGAATATCCGGAGATCATTTGTTTGAACGTATGGGCCGGATATGCTTATGCCGATATAGAGATCTGTGGATTCAGCCTGAGTTGCTGCACGCAGGGGGATGCAGAGAAAGCAATGGCCTGTCTCACAGCACTGAACCTTATCCTGGAGGATAACCTTGCGTACGCCTACCCCAAAGACAAGCTTCTGGCTGAAGTGCTTGAAAAGGAGAGTAGTCTTGCGCATCCGGACGGCCCAGTGTTACTGATCGAAGCGGCTGATAATATAGGAGGAGGTACACCCGGTGACGGGACAGGCGTGCTGTCTGAGCTGTTGGAAAGCGGCGCAGAAGGCGTGGTGGCGATTATCAATGATCCTGAAAGTGTGGATATGTGCAGGCGAAAAGGAATCGGTGAGCATATTTCCCTGTTCGTCGGGGGCAAAACAGACAAGTACCACGGTGAGCCGGTGGAGGTTTTCGGGCAGATACGGTTTTTAAGTGACGGACTATTTGAGCTCGAGAACAAGAATTCACATTTGGCGTCTATGTTGGGAACGAAGATTTCTATGGGACCTTGTGCTGTACTGGAAAACAGACAGGTGACTTTGTTGCTCACTTCCAGCAAAACCCCTCCTATGGATCTCGGACAATTGCATAGCCAGGGGATTTCACCTGAATCAGCCAGATACATAATAGTGAAAGCCGCTGTCTCTCATCGTCAGGCATATAATCCTATCGCCTCCCGAAGTTATTTTGTAGACGGTCCGGGTTTATGTACAAGCAATCTCGCACGTTTGCCTTACCGGAAAGCCCGGCAAAAAAAACTATCCGTTTAATTAAATGTCGTATGCTTATGTCTGAACCGACCAAAACTGTTGCTTCGACCAGAATCCTCTATGTCTATGGCATTAGCCTGGTGGCGTCAGTAGGAGGCTTTCTTTTCGGATTTGATCTGGTGATTATTTCCGGGGCGATTCTCTTCTTGAATGATCATTTTCAGCTGGACGCCACTATGAAAGGCGCCTTAATGAGTAGTGCGGCACTTGGTGCCATATCCGGCCCGTTGATTGGGATGTGGTTCGCCGACAGGATAGGGCGCAGGAAAACCATGATGGCGTCTGCTGTTTTCTTTGCCGTCTCTACGGTGGGAAGTGCACTTGCTGCTACGGTGTGGGCGCTTTGTGTGTGGAGATTTCTGGGTGGAATCGGGATAGGTCTGGCTATGATGTCGTCGCCCATTTACATTGCAGAGCTTTCACCTCCCGACCTGCGGGGCCGGCTCGTTAATGTGAATCAATTGTCCAATGTGATCGGTATCAATATGGCGGTAATTGTCGCCTATCTGTTTTCCTTTGAAGGGGAATGGAGATGGATGTTTGCTTCACAGGGTGTACCTGTTCTTTTGCTTTTGATTGGCCTTTTGCTGATCCCAGAGAGTCCGAGGTGGTTGGTGGAGAGAAACAGGGGAGATGAAGCCTACAAAGTTTTGGAGAAAGTAAATGGCCCTGAAACAGCCAGGAAAGAATTGGAGGAGATCAAAAGCAATAGTTCGGCGGACGAGGGGACTTTTGCGGATTTGTTTTCAGGAGGTAACAGGAAGGCACTGATCATTGCCACCATTCTGATGATTTTTTCGCAGGTGAACGGAGTTAACATGATCCTGCTGTACGCGCCTTCCATTTTGTCGGAAACAGGCATAGACATCGGGGCTGATGCCATTCTGGGCGCTATTCCCGTGTATCTGTTTATACTGTTATGTACCCTCCTTGCATTTCCGCTGATAAGGAAGTTCAGCAGGCGGGGATTGCTTATTACGAGCGTGTCCGGAATGGCCCTGGGGCATGTACTCATGGCTTTAATTATTCATGCCAAACTGCCGCCCTTGATGATGTTGATTCCTATGCTTGTGGGAACCGGCTCATTTACACTTGGTTTTGCGCCACTAAGCTGGATCATCGTCTCTGAAATCTTTCCCAACCGGATCAGAAGCAAGGCCATGGCTATCGTTTGTTTCTTCTTATATGCTTCTTCATTCCTGATTACGTTGGTATTCCCTGTGTTGTCGGACTGGTTCAGGCAGCTGTCGGGCGACAATGCGGGGATGTACTGGATGTTTTCATTTGTTTGTCTGCTCTGTACCCTGTTTTCATGGAAGTTTGTGCCGGAAACCAAGGGTATAAGCCTGGAGAAGGCAGGAGAGCTTTGGCGGGGTCATTGAACAATGGGTTATGCTGAAAATGCAAAACAAAATATTATTTCTTCTTTTCCTTATTTGCTTTGCTATTTTATTTTTATATCGGGTATTTATCTGTATATAATCTGTTTGTTTCTAATTTTAGTAAATTTTTCGGAATTATATTTGGTTTCAAGTAAAAGAGCTACCCTTTTGAGGTAGCTCTTTTACTTGATGTGACGGCGGAACAGGGGTCATCTTGCTGTGGCCATCACCATTTTGATTCCCTGTTTGGCGCCCACTTCGAGTACGTCCACCAGGTCTTGTACGGCAAGGGTTTTTTCTACCCTTAATACCACAGTTTTATCTTCAACATTCGCAAAAATATTCTGAAGTTCGATCTCCAGCTGTTCGGCAGAAATCTGTCTTTTGTCTATAAAATAGTTCTTCTCTGAGTCGACAGAAAGCGTGATTTGCTTTTTATATACACGCTGTGAAGAAGACGACTTCGGGAGCATCAGTTTGATCACGTTGGGGTTAGCCATAGTAGAGATGATCAAAAAGAACAAAAGCAGGAAGAACATGATGTCGTTCAGCGAATGTGTAAACACTTCAGGGGCAAAACGACTCTTACGGCGTATTTTCATCTATATAAAATTTTCAACTTACTGGTTTTATGGCTGTTTGGGAGCAGGTTTCCTGCCTTCGGCCAGAGAGCGCTCAATCAACAGCTCTTCTCCATGGATGCCGCTCTACCTTCCTGAAACAGGTTTTTGAAGAACGTCAATAAAGTCGGAAGCCGCTATCTGCAGCCTGAGCGCGAACCTGTCTATCTTCATGTTTAGCAGGTGGTATCCCGCATAAGCCAGCAGACCAATGATCAGACCTGTACCGGATGTGATCATTTTTTCATACATCCCTCCGGCAATGGTACTGATATTGAAATCGTTGGAAAGTGAAATGTCATAGAAGATACGGATGATACCTGAGATGGTTCCTACAAACCCGAGCATGGGTGCGATCCCCGCGATCACCCCCAGGTAGGAGAGGTTTCCTTCCATGCGCTGCAACTCAATCTGACTTCCGTTCTCTATGGTTGTTTCGATGTCTTTTATGGGGTATCCGATCCTGTTAACAGCTCTTTCGAAAATGCGTCCTGCGGCATTTCTCTGGTTACGGCAGAGGGATTCGGCTGATTTCAGATTGCCTTGCTGTATCTGATCGCGGACATTGTCTATAAAATGCGACTCGATTTTTCCGTTTGAGCCAATGGCAAGATAACGCTCGAAAATGAGAAACAAGGAAGCGACGAATAACATGCCAAGGGGGATCATTACCCATCCGCCTTTTGCCAAAAGATCGAAAACTGAAAGCCCTTCGCTGGATGCTGCGGTGGCTAAGGTGGAGTCAAGCGCCTGTAGAAAAATCATTTCTAATTTAAGGATTGAGAACTATTATGAAAAATTTGTTAAATATAATCTAAGTATTGAATTTGTGGCCACCTGTTCTTTCCATTCCCATCCCTTTCCGCATACCAACCTTGTATAAACGGTGGATACAAACGGTTATTGTTCATTTAGGTTTGACAGAAGAAGGTTGCTTTTGTTTAATTTTGCAGGATAAAAACCAGATATTTTTTGTCGCAGTCATCCTAACAAATGAAAGCTTTTTTTACTCCCCAACTTTTTACGCATCTTGTCGTCTCCGTCATTTCGGGAATCGCTATCGCGGTCACGGGTTTTGTGAGTGAGTCGGTACACCTCCCTTTTTTCGTGAACCTGCTCTTCAGCATAGGTCTGGGTTGGCTGGAACCTGATAAAGGGTGGTTGCTCGCCATTACACAGGTTGCCACGGTGTTATTAGCAGGCTATCTTATTTCAGCAAACGAATGGATAGAAGCCATCAAGTCGGATGTGGCCAGTTTTACGGCCATGCTCGGGTTTCTGCCCACGCTGGCCGGTGCTTTGATTGGCGCTTTTTTCAAACGTACCCTTTCCGGGCGCTGATCCCGACCGGATCATTTAGCGTGTCATTGTTTGGTTGCGAAAGGAATCACCAGCTTTTCGCCGCGCTCCGAGAAGTCTTTGCTTTTGGCATTCGCCTTCATCAGCAACTGCTTGGAAATACCGTATTTTTCAGAAACCACCCGGAGCACGTCTCCAGGCCCTACTGTATGCACGGTTTGAATCCGGATATTGATTTTTGTTCCGGGAGGAACCGCTTTGTCGAAAGATACAGAAGGGTTGAGGCCTTTGAGGGTCTCGGGTTTCAGGTTATAGCGATCTGAAATACTGTTGAGTGTCTCACCTGCTGCTGACGTATGGGTAGAGGGCGTCCCACCTACCGACACGGGGTCAGGCTTCTTCGCTTCCGGCTTTTTTACTTCAGGTTTCGGCGTTTCAGCAGCGGCTGCTGGCGTCTGAGCAGGTGCGCTCGTCTGGGTTTCAGTGTTATCCTGAGCGCCCAGCGCGACAGCGGCCTTAGAGGTGTCAGGAAGGATATTCGTTACCTCTTCAGCGCCGGAGGTATCGTCTACTATATATTCGTAGCCAACGTACAGCAGCGCCAACACAATGAGAACCAATACAGACAGCGTGATAATGGGCAGGTTTGAGCTCTCTTTTGGTCGGATGTTTTGCTTTTTAGGACTATCGTATTGCATAGTAAGAAAATTAAGCGTCAGTTAGATGAACGATTTTTGCGTATTTGACAAAATTATACGAATAGAATTAATTTTTTTATTACTGCGACTTTATATTAAAGCGAATCTAAAGATTATTCTCACCTTCTTTTAACTTTGTATTCATTTCGTCGACTTTCCCTTTCAGAGAAATTTTTAGTTGATCCAGGTTTTGGGCGATGACAGCGTCGTGTGAACCGATGATCTGAGCGGCAAGAATTCCCGCATTTTTAGCGCCATTGAGGGCGACCGTTGCCACCGGAACCCCGCCTGGCATCTGTAAAATAGAGAGTACAGAATCCCAGCCGTCTATCGAGTTACCTGACAATATCGGAACGCCAATTACAGGAAGCGAAGTGAGTGAAGCGATCATTCCCGGGAGATGGGCTGCCCCACCGGCACCTGCAATGATGACCTTAAGGCCTCTCTTTCTAGCCGACTGACCATATTCGAACATTTTTTCCGGAGTGCGGTGAGCGGACACCACCTCAATTTCATAAGCGACCCCCAATTCTTCCAATGCCTTTGACGCTTCTTTCATGATACCGAGATCCGAAATACTTCCCATTATGATTCCTACCATGGATTATTTTTCCGTTTTACTAACTACTTTTATCGTCTCTTTTACAAAATTTACTTTTTCTTTCAGGCGTTCTATATCTTTATCCATGACGGTAACATGACCCATTTTGCGGAATGGTTTGGTAATGGCTTTCCCATACAAAAATGGAAATACTTTTTCCATTTTCAGGAGGTTTTCTATTCCCTGGTATTCCGCGCGACCGGTATATCCCGCTTCTCCGAGAAGGTTGAGCATGGCAGCAGGCTGGTAGGTCTCTGTACTCCCGAGCGGCAAGCCAAGTATGGCTCTCCAATGTTGCTCAAATTGTGAGGTCGCATTGGCCCTGATGGTGTGATGCCCGCTGTTGTGCGGTCTCGGAGCTACTTCATTGATCAACACGCTGCCTTCGGAGGTAACAAACATTTCCACGGCGAGTAACCCTGTAATTTCAAAGGCTTCCGCGACGCGCCGGGCCAGTTGCTGCGCTTCGGTATTCACCTTTTCGTCGAGCGTGGCAGGTGCGAACAAATAATCCACCAGGTTATGTTCCGGATGAAATACCATTTCCACCGTAGGGAATGTATTTATTTCTCCCAAATGACCCCTTGCAACAATAACGGCGATTTCCTTTTCAAAATCGATTGCTTTTTCCAGAAGTCCCGGAGCATCAAAGGCTTTTTCCAAATCTCCCTCATTTGATATGCGCTGAACGCCTCTGCCGTCGTAGCCGTCTTTGCCCAGCTTATGAAACGCAGGAAGGAAATCGACATATTTTTTGACATCTTCTTTATTGTCGGTCAGAATGAAGTCGGCCGTAGGCAGGCTATGGTCCCGATAAAATTGTTTCTGCAATCGCTTGTCCTGGATGATACGGATCGCGCGCGGTTGGGGAAAAACATGCTTGCCCTCACGCTCAAGTTTTTCCAGGGCCTCTATATTGACCTTTTCTATTTCTATGGTAATCAGGTCGAGGTCTTTCCCGAAGTTATAAACCGTGTCGAAATCCTGAAGCGATCCCTGTTGAAAATGGGGCGCAACAGGACGGCAAGGTGCGTCTGCATCGGGATCCATGATATGAACGTCGAGATTCCAGTCAACTGCGGCCTGCAACAGCATAAGACCCAGCTGGCCTCCCCCGAGGATTCCGATTTTAGTAGAAATCATTTTTGGTATTTGCGGTATTGATTCCCTGCAAAAATGGGGGAAAAACCTTACAATCTAAAGCCTTAAGTCCCGATTTTGCCCGCCATCGTCTGCAGAACCGTTTTTCGGTCGGTTTTCAGGTGCGTTTTTTGGAATGGACAAAGTTGAATTGTGAATATACCTTCTTATTTTTAGCGACTTTTTCAATTTATAAACCCGATGGCTCTTAACTATATTTTTGTTGCCTTTTTTCTCATCGCCTTTACAGTCGCCCTTTTCAAGCTGGTGATCCTCGGCGATACGCTGGCATTTAAACTCATAGTCGAAGGAATGCTTGACATGGCCAAGGTAGCCGTTATGGATATTGCTTTGCCGCTCACCGGGGTGATGACTTTTTTTCTGGGTATTCTGAAAGTAGGGGAGAAAGCCGGGATCACCCATGTGCTGGCGAGGGTGATAGGTCCCTTCTTTAACAAGCTGTTCCCTGAGGTACCCAGAGATCATCCTGCCCATGGAGAAATGATTATGAATTTTTCGGCCAATATGCTCGGCCTGGACAATGCAGCGACACCTTTCGGGTTGAAGGCCATGCAGAGTTTGCAGGAGCTTAACCCCAGTCGTGACACAGCGTCGAACGCACAGATCATGTTCCTGGTGCTGCACACCTCGGGTCTTACCATTATTCCGCTGAGTATTATCGCGCAGAGAGCCATCCTGGGGGCAGAAAGCCCTTCTGATATCTTTATTCCCTGTGTGGTCGCTACGTATGTAACTACCGTGGTAAGCATGCTGATCACGGCTGCCTGGCAGCGGATCAACCTATTCAACCGTACGGTGATGGCCGGCCTTGGCGGGGTTACATTTTTTATGGCGGCCATGTTGTGGTTGCTCGCCGACCTGCCCAAGGAGCAAATTGAGACCATTTCGGTTGTTGCGGGAAATTCCATTCTCCTGTCCATTATTTCGGGTTTTCTCTTCTGGGGTATGTATAAGAAAGTCAATGTATTCGAATCTTTTATTGAGGGGGCAAAAGGCGGTTTTACCACCTCTGTAACTATTATTCCTTACGTAGTGGGATTACTTGTGGCTATCAGTGCGTTTCGCAGTTGCGGGGCCATGAATTATCTTATTGACGGCATGAGGTGGGCTTTTTCGTTTACAGGACTGAATGGAGAGTTTATGGATGCCATGCCCGTGGCATTGATGAAGCCCCTGAGCGGGAGCGGAGCCCGGGCGCTTATGATTGAATCGATGAAGGAGTTTGGTCCGGACTCGTTTATCGGCAGGCTGGTATGTATTTTCCAGGGGTCTGCGGATACTACTTTGTATATCGTAGCTTTGTACTTCGGATCTGTAGGCATCAAAAATACACGGTACGCTATTGTGGCGGGACTGATTGCCGATGCTGTCGGCGTGATAGCCGGGATCTTGCTGGGGTATATGTTTTTTCACGGATAGGGAACTCAGGAGATGTGTTCCTTTTTTGAATTTTAATTTTTTTAAATCATTAACTACAATCAACCTTTTATTATGAGGAATCTTATTCTTTCCATCGTATTATTACTGACCATTCATTTGACTGCCCTGGCGCAGAGAACACCCGCTCCGAGTCCCTCTGCTACAGTGATCCAGACGGTCGGTGTGACGGACTTTACCGTTAAATATTCCCGTCCCGGCATCAAAGGCAGACAGGCTTTTGGAGACAATACGCCGCTTGCGCCTTATGGCAAAGTATGGCGTACAGGTGCCAATGCCGCTACTTCGCTCGAATCTACTACAGAGTTTTCTTTTGGCGGAAGAAAAGTGCCGGCCGGTAAATATGCCCTTCTGAGTATTCCTAATGGTAGCCAGTGGGTGGTTATTCTGAGTAAAAATGCGGCGCAGGAAGGGGGCTATAAGGAGTCGGATGATGCGGCAAGAGTGAAAGTTCCGCCGGCTTCCGCACCCTTTAAAGAGACATTCGAGATTTCGTTTGACAACGTGACGGATAGTACAGCTCATTTCTCCCTGAGCTGGGGTTCGGTGAGTGTGCCGGTGAAGATTGAGGTGGCCACTACAGATATTACCATGAAAGCCTTCAGGCAGTCGGTCGCTGAAAAGCCTGAAGATGCCGCGACATTGCAGTCGTACTCGACGTATTTGTTGACAAAAGGTTTCAATCTTTCGGAAGCGCTGGCGCTGGCGGATAAATCCATAGGCTTGAAAGAATCTTATCAAAACCATTGGCTAAAAGCGAGGATTCTGGCTAAAATCGGCAAAAGCGGGGAGGCGGTTGCAGCAGCTGAAAAAGCACTGGCTGTGGGTGCAGCGAACGGAGACGGATCGTACGCCTATTACAAAGGACAGATTGAGGCGGCCTTAAATGATTGGAAGTCTAAACTCCCTGCTGCAAAAGCCGGCGCTAAAAAGAAGTAAAATATCCGATGACTGTTTCTTCAGGCAATCTTCGGGCGGTTTTCAGTCTTCCCGTTATCGTGGCAGCACTAGGCTACTTTGTAGACGTGTATGATCTGCTGCTGTTTAATATTGTAAGAGTTCCCAGCCTGAAGGATTTGGGTTTGAACGAAACTGAAATATCCCTGTCTGGAGCCCGTATTTATAACTGGCAACAGGCAGGGTTGTTGGTAGGAGGGTTTGTTTGGGGTATTTGGGGGGATAAATTCGGACGAAGATCCGTGCTCTTCGGATCGATAATTACCTATTCACTGGCGAATTTTGCCTGCGGGTTCACGGGTTCCGTCGAGACTTATATGGTTTTGCGGTTCATAGCAGGTCTGGGTCTCGCGGGAGAGTTGGGAGCCGGTATTACGCTGATCGCCGAAATTTTGCCGAGGCACCTGAGAGGATACGGAACGGCTCTGGTTGCAGGTGTGGGTTTGGCGGGTGCTATTGCCGCCTATTATACGGTGTCGCTGACGGATTGGCGCTGGGCCTATTTTATTGGTGGGGGTATGGGCCTGGCACTTTTGCTGCTTAGATTTAATGTGCTTGAGTCCTACTTGTTTGATAAGGCGGTAAAAGCACCGGTGAAACGTGGTCAGTTGCGTGCGCTTTTCGGTGACCGGTCCCGACTGGTCAGGTACTTGCGTTGCATGGGGATCGCGGTGCCTACTTATGTGGTGATAGGTATCTATGCTACTTTTGGCAATGAGATTGCGCAAGCGCTGCAAATTTCTGATGTGCAGGCAGGCAAGTGCGTATTGTATACCTACATCGGCATTGTCACAGGTGACCTTTTCAGCGGTGTGCTCAGCCAATGGCTGCGTTCAAGGAGGCTGGCGATTGCTTTGATGATGGGAATGGCCGCTATCGGGAGTGCCGTACTGCTTTCCGGTGTTATACACACGGCTGGTCAACTATACGCCTGCTATGCTATTCTTGGGTTCTCCATCGGTTATATCGCTATGTTCCTTACTACGACAGCCGAGCAGTTCGGCACCAATTTCCGGGCTACAGTGACCACCTCAGTGGCCAATAATGTGAGAGCTACTGTGTTACTTACCTTACCCTTGTACCAGGCACTTAAACCAGGTCAGGGCATTTTGCAGGCAGCGGTGATCGTCGGCGCCGTCTGCTTTGTGATAGCTGCATTTTCACTTAAAGGTATGGAAGAAACCTACGGGAAAGATCTGGATTACGTGGAGAGCTGAGAAATGCTTGTTTGGGTTATCGCTTTCCCAAACATTTGTAGGCCGTCAGTTGGTCAATCTCCCTCACCTCTCCCGGAAGTAGTCCGGATAGTGTTGCCATACCTATAGACCATCTTACCAATCGCAGGGTAGGGAATCCTACAGCTGCCGTCATGCGGCGTACCTGACGATTTTTTCCTTCGAAGATTGAAATAGAAACCCAGGAGTCCGGTATGTTTTTTCGCTCTCTGATCGGAGGATTCCTTTCAGGAAGCGCGGGTGTATCTATAGCGGTGGCCCGTGCGGGTAGTGTCTTGTATAATTTTTTGTCCACGGATATCTCTACACCAGAAGCGAGTTGCAGGCATGCTTCATCAGTGATTACTCCTTCAACCTGAACGTAGTAAGTTCTGAAATGCCTGTTTTTTGGGTTTAGGAGTTTGGTTTTCAGTAGATTGTCATTGGTGAGCAGGAGGAGCCCCTCGCTGTCGGCGTCAAGCCTGCCCACCGGATAAATGTCCCTGGGGAATTCGAAAGAAAGATCGGCGAGCGTTGATCGGTCCCCTTCTCTGGAGAATTGGGATAGCATGCCGAAAGGCTTGTAAATAAGAAAGTATCGTTTCAACACAGGCAATATTGATCTTGGTTATTCCGATTAGGTTTTTTACTTTTTCACTATGGCGGTCAGCTCCAGGGGAATTCTCCTGTTAATAGTTTCTTCGAGGGAAATAATAGTTTCCGTTCGCTGTATCCCGCTTACCTTCTGGATTTTGTCGTGAAGTATTTCCCTGAGATGTTGGGTGTCACGACAAACAATTTTGGCAAAAATACTATAAATACCTGTGGTATAGTGAATATCCACTACTTCGGGTATAAGGGCGAGTTGGTCTACCACGTCGTCGTAAAGGGAGCTTTTGTCCAGATAGATGCCAAGGAAGGCACTGATTCCCCAGCCCAGCCTTAGCGGGTTGACCTGGAGCCGCATGCCCTTTATTATCCCCATTTGCTCCATTTTCTTTATTCTCACATGGACGGTCCCTGCCGAAACAAACACCGCTTTCCCTACTTCCGCGTAGGACAGGTTTCCATTTTCCATCAATTGTGCAAGGATTTTCAGATCTGTTTGATCAATTTCTAATATTCGCTCCATATAAGGATTGCTTGATAGATATTTTTCAATGATAGTTTATTTTTATTGAATAGTATCTATATTTTTCGATATTTTTATGAATAGATTTTAATGTTCAAAAAAAACTCTCTACTTTTGTAAAGTCGATGGAGATGAATTGATCGAAACGACAACGTTTTTTGACAATCTTGTAGGATGATGAAACCTGGCAGCCATGCCCTCCTGTCTCGGGGGTGGTGATCAAAGGACAAACGCGATATAATGCCGACCTCATGTCGACTGGGGTGGACCACCAAGGATTTTTGTATCGAGGCTAACTTCACCGTGGGCGGTTCGAATCCCCCTCCTACAGCAAAAAATCTGCCCGGTAACGGGTAGATTTAGTGATAATAATAATTTTGGTTTTTAGTTTGTTGATGAAGTGTAATTTGACACGCAGGCTCATTTTGTAGCCTGCGTGTTTTTTTGTGAGCAATCGGTAATTGGAGGATGTTATTATGTCTTTTTATTTCTGCGTTTCTACTGAAGAGAAACTAACGAATGTTGATATAGTATGCCGCACGGATACCGGCGGATAAGTGACGATGCCAGAATTCCGGTTGAACTTTGGACTCTGTGCTCCATTTTGTTAAGGAGGGTTGCGCAAATAAGGTAAGCTCAAGGGGATTCCTGCCGAGTAAAAACGCTTTACCTACTCCTACATTAAAGCCAAGGTCAAAAGGCATTACAAGCCCGCTCGCCGGGTCGCTGCTGATCGGAAGTTTTTCTGTTTCATCCGAATTGTCTCCACTATTACTGCTGTAGGATTCTTTGGATCTCAGACTTGCCTTGACAGCGAAACCTAATGTCGGTCCGCCGATAAGTTTGAAACCACTTTCGCCTATCTGGTAATTGATCCAGATAGGAAGCTCGAGGTAGGAAACCCGGTGGCCAATGGTGGCTTTCACTTTTTCGGTATTTCCTGAAGCGCCGACTCCTTCGCCAGTTATGATCTGATTTCTACCCCTCAAGTGAAACAGTGCTCCCGATTGCAGATAAATGGATTGGCTTAAACGAAAATCGATAAGTCCCCCCGCTACAAAGCCTGGCACCACGCCTGCTTTATTCTTGATGCTGACGTCCGGATTGTCCTCCTCAGCCTCTTCAACGATTTCCCGCATCGATTGCTTGAAGGCGCTGGAAGATATACCGATGGAAGCGCTACCGCCCACTACCGGTGCTACCCGGATTTTCTGACCGAAACTTACAGAAAGACTTAAAAGCAGAGCCGCGAAAAAGGAGAGTGATTTTTTTTTCATTATATTGTTTTAGGGTGAGAATAATAGCCGGAGCAACCGCCACGGATTCCCTCACAGCCATTCATTTTTATGATTGCTGTCGGAGGAAAGGGGGCAAATATAGGCTTAAATTAATAGGTGGGCCCGCTCCGATAAAAAAAAGTAAGATTTTGTCCATTTTTCAGTTTCAGAAGCCGATAGCAGAGAGACGTACGTTCGGTGTAGAAATTATCATTTATTTTAGCCAGTTTTCGGACGGATCGTGTCCTTCTATATATTTGAAAAAAATGCGTTACACGATGGGTTGATCGGTAAACGCAGGCTGATACACAAGTTGTTTATGACCAGAAGAACGTATACCGATATTTCATTAGCCACATTGAAGCAAATGGAAAATGAACCCTCAACTATCAAAGTAGATGTGAGGGAGGACTGGGAATTTGAAGAATTCAACGAAGGCGGAATCAACATACCACTGGCAACCATACGCGACCAGCGGAGGCTCCTCGATCCTTTTCAGCGCATTATTGTACTATGCTCCAACGGGGTGCGAAGCAAGGTGGCGGCTATGGATTACTGCCGTGTCCCTGAATGGGCCGACAAAGAAATATATCATTTAAAGGGAGGCATTCTCGAGGTAGAGTAAATGCTCAGGCACACTTCCTTCGAAGACTTTTTCAGCAGGGCCGGTCAGGAAAATTTCCGTAAACGAGCCGTCTTCGTCCGCTACAAAGTCGACAAGCAAATGTCCTCCCTTCACGTCAACGCGAACCGGGCCATCCCAGCCCATCCGTTGATAGGTGGTCAAAGCGCAGGCAGTAACGCCGGTGCCGCATGAAAATGTTTCGTCTTCTACACCGCGCTCGTAAGTTCTTACTTTCAAGTGGTTTTCTCCGACTATTTCAGCAAAGTTAACGTTGGTGCCCCCTTTCGGGCCAAACTGTTCTCCGTAGCGGATACTTCTTCCGATGGAAACAACATCCGTGTCATCTACCTGGTCTACATAGATAACCACATGGGGGGAGCCTGTATTGGTAAAGTAAAAGTCGCCATGGTCTTCAATGGATTTTACATTGCTCATCTTCAGGCTTATACTTTTACTGTCGGCTGTAGCATCATGCGCTCCATCGGTGGCGATAAAGCGGACACTTTCCCGGAAAAGACCGAGGTCATGAGCAAATCTTACCACGCATCTTCCGCCATTGCCACACATGCTTCCTTCCCTGCCGTCGGCGTTGAAGTACACCATTTTAAAATCGAATCCACGCTCCTGTTCCAGCAGGATAAGGCCATCGGCGCCAATGCCGAAACGCCTGTCACACAAGCTGCTGATGTATTCTGTAGACCGCGGGAATCCGCCCTCCCGGTTATCGATCATGACGAAGTCATTGCCAGTGCCCTGATATTTATGAAAAAAAATGTTCATCCTCTTTTGAATGTTACGTAAAATGGTGTTCTGGCCGGATGCGACTTTAAAGGAGAATTCCCCTGATCATGGCAAGTGCGAACCTCGTCCGCAATAATAACAAATAATTCATCGAACTGATTTCATTCAGGGATTGTTTCTTATTACTGAATACAGAACCCAGTCATTTTTCAAAAAATAACCTATGCTTAGTCGTCCTGTTTTTATATATACAGAATTAAGTCCCAATCCCAATTCCATGAAGTTTGTTCTCAATTTTGAATTGGTGCCGGACGGCCTTTCCTTTGATTATCCCAGCAGGGCCTCGACCCAGGAAGAGGGGAAGTCTTCGCCACTTGCAGGCGATTTGTTTCAATTCCCTTTTGTTCAGCGGGTGTTTATAGCAAGTAATTTTATCACCATAAGCAAAGACGAACAGACCGAGTGGGGCGAGGTGCTTTCAGATGTGAAGCAGTTTATCAAAATTTACTTTACTGAGAATCATCCCGTTTTCGATGAAGCCACTGTAAGTAAGAATACCGTTGTGGTAAGTGCCAATGACTCGGAAGCAGTGCAGAAAATCAAGTCGGTACTTGATCAATATGTCAGGCCGGCCGTAGAATCTGACGGAGGCGCGATTAATTTCCATTCTTTTGACGAAGAAAGTGGATCAGTAAAAGTATTGCTTCAAGGCTCATGCAGCGGCTGTCCGTCATCGACCATTACTTTGAAGGCCGGTATTGAAAGCTTACTGACGCGTATGGTGCCCGAAGTAAAGGAGGTTGTGGCTGAAGGTGTTTAAATCAAAGGAATAACCTTGTCTCTCCTCCCTTTTGCAATGATATGATCCGTTCTTCGCTTTTACTGATTCTTGTTTTAATCCTTGCCTTCTTTATAGATTGGTATGTTTGGAAAGGCATTAAAGTTATCCTGGCCAAATATGCCGAAAAGATCCGGAACAGATGGAGGTTTGCTTACATAGCTGTGACTCTGGCCGGATTTGCGGATGTGATGCTATGGTACATGCTGCCCGCTGAGACGGACTGGCGTAATATCAGGACCATTCTGATGGTCGGCGTACTCATACCCTATCTATGCAAAACCCTTATGGTATTGGTGCTGCTGTTGGATGATTTGAGACGTCTTGGAAAGTTCATTTTTCTGCAGTTTTCGAAAAGGGATCGACCTGTATCTGCAACACCTTCGGAAAACCGAATACCGCGTTCCGAATTTATTTCGAAAGCCGCTGTGGTTGCCGGGGGCGGTCTGCTGGGGACTTTTGCTTACGGCATTGTTTCCGGGGCACATGACTACCATGTGCACAGGGTGAAAATCCCTCTCAAGAACCTCCCGAGAGAGTTCCATGGCATGCGTATAGCGCAGCTGTCCGACATTCATTCCGGAAGTTTTTTTAATAAGACGGCGGTGAAAGGAGGAGTGGATATGCTTTTGAGAGAAAAGGCAGATCT
>CAZAVR010000022.1:0-2530 GCA_964488435.1 uncultured Cytophagales bacterium
GTGTCCGGGGATACCTGGCCAGATCGTCCGGGTTATTGAACTGGATAGGATTGACGAAAATGCTGCATATCGTCAGATCATTCTCCTCCAGGGAAGTTTTCACCAGTGCAAGATGCCCTGCGTGTAAAGCGCCCATGGTGGGAACAAATCCAATGCTTTTGCCCGCCCTTCTGAAAGGCTCCAGAAATCCGTCTAATGCACTTACTTCGTTAAATATCTGCATTCAAATCTAAAGCTTAGGCGTATTACCAGCGCCATTCCTTGCCTAAAATCAATTCGTTTTTCAAGCCCTGAGAAGTAAGAAATTCCCTGGTCTCCTCAGAAGTCATCCGCTTAGAGGGCAGCGAAGGTGCGTTCGCCATAGCGAATAAATACATGGAAACGATACGAACCGTATTTTCCATCCCTTTTTTATCTACCAGGCTAAAATTATCGCAGTCGGAATGATAACACTGCAATGCCTTTGGCGAAAGCACACCGGAAAAACCAAGCACAGGAAAACCTTCCAACATAAACGGCTGGTGATCACTATGTAACCCCGGCCTGCTCACATACTGGTTCGCATATCCCGTATCTACTGTTTTGACAATACCACCTATCTCTTTCAGCATCGATTCGGTTTCCGGACGACCAAAACCATTAACCCCCACCGGATCATTGGTCATGTCCAGGTTGATCATACATCTTACTTTATCAGCCCTGGGCTGCTTTACCAGTTCTTTTACATAATGTCTGGACCCTAATAACCCGGCCTCTTCTCCCATAAACATAACGAACTCTATAGTTCGCTTCGGTTTTATTTTTAAAGCCTGGAATGTCCTGGCGATATCCATAATGGCGAATGAACCAATTCCATTGTCTATAGCTCCGGTAGCCAGATCCCAGGAGTCGAGGTGCCCACCGATAACGATTTTCTCATCCGACTTCCCTTTTAGCGTAGCAATTACATTGCGTGCCTTAACAGGCTTTGATAAATTGCTCATGGAGATCTGTGCAACCAGTGGGCTCTCTTCCAGTAGCCACGAACGGAGTTCCTTACCACTTTCATTGGAGATACAAACAGCAGGTATAGAAATAAGCGCACCCGTTACCGATGCCGTGCCCGTCAACAGAATTTGCCCCGGGGCACCATTCACCATAATAATTCCGGCGGCTCCGTATTCTATGGCAAGCGCTGTCTTCTCCGACCGGTGGAGATTGCTTTTTCCAGGCGCGTCAGCGAGGTGAATATTCGCCAACACCACTTTCCCTTTGACTTTTTCCTTTACAGACTCGAAATCTTCCCTGAGGCCATTGGCCACATCGACAATATGAGCTTCCACACGGGCATGTACGGGCGAATGCGCCAGCGCTACCACTTCCAGATCATGAAAATTATCGCTGTTGTCAGGAGCTATACTCAACGAAACGTCATCCCTCATCCAGGTCTCTACTTCGAACGGTTGGTATTTTACGTCTCTGAAACCGTAACTTTTGAAAAGCTTAAATGCATATTCCTCTGCAAGCGCCCCGTTATCACTTCCTGTCAGTCTGTGACCTATTTTCCTGATAGCATCATCAAGCGTAGCATAGGCCTTCGAATTCTTCTTTACCTCCGCGTCAATTCTGTAAAAAGCCCCCTGCCAGTCTATCTCAGTGCCACTCCTGAAGGCTATCAACACCGCACAGACACCGACAAAAGCTATAGAAAATAAACGTTTTTTCATATTCGAAAAAATAGACCGCCAACACAGGCGAATCGCGCCGAAAGTTAAGCTAAATTTATGATATTCAACACCAGCACCTTTCGGGAAAGTCTATGGCCGGCGGTGTTTTCAAGGAAGTTTCAGCTGATTCGATCTACCGGTAAGGCTGCTGCGTTTTGTTGATCCCTGCGGATATGATCAGCATACTGATCCAACAAAAGCATCACCTGCTCACGGCTTTGGGAAGCCACTATACACCCTACACGAAAAGGCTCTGCCGGCTGCCAAACCACCTCGGGGGCATCAAATAGGAAATTTTCCGGCTTTTCATGTTTTGACAGCGAGAGTACAATACCCGAAAAGGCTCTTTTGGTACGGGGGATCGGATAAACTTCTCCCTTTGCGGCTGCGGTTTCCAGCCTGGCCCATTCCTTCCACAGGTTTACACCAGAGGAAGCTTCAACCATTTCAGCCAGGTAATCACCACCCACCCTGGAAGATGTTTCCAGAAAATAATAGTGACCGTCGTCAGGGCACCTGATGGCCTCAGTGTGAGAAGCACTATTTTGCATCCCAAAGGCTTTCAATACATCCACGGCAAGGGTTTCAAGGGCATGCGCCTCCGGAGAATTGAACGCCACTGTTGCCGATCTGAAAATACCCTCCTCCTGAATCACATCGAAGGGAGGCGACAGGTAATGGCTTACCCAGGTAAAAACTGCCTGACCATTCACGGACAACGCGTCAATATGAAAGACATCCCCGGGCTTAAACTGTTCCACGAGGTATTCATGTCTTTTCTCGCCGAGAGAATGAATCGCGTCCCAAAGCTCCTCGCGTGTGAG
>CAZAVR010000022.1:2540-17720 GCA_964488435.1 uncultured Cytophagales bacterium
TTAAAATACCTGCAGCAGATGTCTCGGAACGAGGCTTGATCATCCACGGCGCCGGGTATTTTCTGATAAAATCTTCAATTTCCGTATCATTAAAAAGCGCCGAAAACCCGGGTACCCGAATGCCTGCTTCTGCCGCCTTGATACGCATGGCCAGTTTATCCCGAAAGTATCTGGCTGTTGTCTGGCCCATCCCGGGCAACCTAAATTCTTCTCTGAGAAGAGCCACCTTCTCGACATCGAAATCGTCAAGCGCTACCACGCGGTCGATCTTCCGGCTCCTCATAATTAAGGCCAGCCCGGCTATCATTTCCTGCAAGCCAAAGATGTCATGATCATGCTCCTCTACATAAAAAAAATCATCTACACTCTCACGAGCCCAGGGTTTATCTTCCAGCTTTCTGGGAGTCAGCAAAAGTACGGTATTGCCTGCCTCTTTGCACGCGCGAAGAAAATCGTTCCCTTTAAAATAACTTGTGACGCAAAGAAATGTAAGTGATTGAGCCATATTTACCTCATGGTTTTTCTCAAACCTAGCGAAAAACGCGGTATTTATCAAGACGACGGCTACAAGATATTGATTTAGACATGAATGTTTTTGTATTCAGTCAGATCTGCTTAGCTTAGAGATCAAATTGTCTTTAAGGCTCATTTTAATATGTTTTCTTACGAAGTTACAGGAATAAGAGTGCGCTATGCCGACACAGATCAAATGGGATACGTGTACTATGGAAATTATGCAAGGTATTACGAAATCGGGCGTGTGGAATCACTGAGAAGTCTGGATTTCCATTATAAAGAAATGGAGGATTCGGGCATCATGATGCCTGTATATGAACTAAAAACAAGGTACATTCAGCCGGCAAGGTATGACGATCTTCTGAAAATCAAGGTGATGATACGGAGCATTCCGAAGGTGAGGGTTATGTTCGAATATGAGGTTTACAACCAGGATAATCTTCTGCTGAATACGGGAGAAACCACACTGGTTTTTCAAAGAACGGACACAGGAAAACTATGCATGGCTCCTGAAAATCTTCTGGAGAAGCTCCGTCCTTTTTACCTGGAAACTGCACGTATGATTGCAGGTTAAAACCTATTGCTATGCTGGACAAGCTACTAGAAAACCCAAAGCTGCGCCGGACGAGAGATTTTCTGAGGAAGGTGGGGATTAAAAACCGGTCGGCCTCTCTTTATGACATTCTGGTAAAGCTGGTAGACAAAATAATGGTGTATGACATCGACCAGCGCGCCACTTCGGTGGCGTTTGGCTTTACACTTGCTGTTTTCCCTGCGGTGATATTTCTGTTTACACTCATTCCTTACGTGCCCATTTCCGGACTGGATGTACGTATCATGGACTTTTTAGAGGAGGTGATGCCGGCCGGTTTGTACCACGAAGCTGAGCATACTATTCGCGAAATAGTAAGTCGCCCCCGCGGGGACATTCTTTCTATCGGGTTCATCCTTTCCCTTTACGCCTCCACGAACGGCATGGTTTCGCTGATGCGATCATTTAATGTCCTGGACGAAGGGAAAGAAAGCCGCGGCTTTTTCAAAACAAGGTCGATCGCCATTCTCCTGACCTTTCTTATGGTGATGGTGCTGTGTGTTACGATTGTGCTTTTGATTGTCGGCGATGCGATTATGAGTATTTTCAGCGACTGGGCTTTCCTGAACGAAACATGGATCATCTTCGCACTTAACCTCTCGCGGTACCTGATCACATTCATCGCGCTGGCACTGGGAATATCGCTTATTTATCGCTTTGCCCCAGACCGTAAACCCACGCTTCCCTTCTTTAATGGCGGCACCTGGGTTGCCTCTGCACTGATTATACTTTCGACCTACGGATTCTCTTATTATTTATCCAATTTCAGTTCCTACAATAAACTTTACGGATCTATAGGCACCATGATCGCACTCATGCTGTGGCTGTACCTTATTGCCCTCCTGCTTATATTCGGGTTCGAGATCAACTCCAGCATTGAACAGGCGGAAAAAAAACCGTCAAAGAAAAAAAACTAGCTCCCCGACAGCATTTCACGCGCATTGCGGACCACTGTGGGAGAGGGCTGACTCCCCCCGATCATCTGCGCTATCTCCATGACACGCTCCTCGTTCCCCAGACGTCTCATCCGGCTCACCGTCCTGTCGTCAGATTCATCCTTGTAGACAAAATAATGACTCTCCCCTTTGGTGGCCAGCTGATGCATGTGGGTAATCGTAATGATCTGATGTTCTCTGGCCATCTGGCTAATCATTTCCGCCATTTTCAAAGCGATTTCACCTGAAACACCGGTATCGATCTCATCGAAGATAATCGTGGGCAACTTCTGTTTTCCTGCGAGAATGTATTTAACAGCCAGCATCAGCCGCGAGAACTCCCCTCCTGAAGCTACCGCACGCAACTCCTGCGGTTTCACACCTTTATTGGCGGAGAATAAAAAGGTAATGAGGTCGGCGCCGTTACGGCCGGGATCCGTCGGGGCCATTTCTACAGAAAGCATACCGTTAGGCATACCTAGATCTTTCAGGAGACCGGAAATCTCCTCTTCCATAGCGCCAAGTACCTGCTTTCTTGCATTTGTCAGCGCGAAAGCACTTTCCCTCATTGCTCTCAGTGCACTCTCCAGCGCCAGACTGGCTTCACTGAGCTCCTCCTCCAGGTTTTGTACCTTTCCTATACGTATCGAAAGATCATCCCTGACGACAATAAGCTCATTCACCGACTTCACCTGGTGCTTCTGCAGCAGAGAATAAATCAAATCGAGTCTTTCCCGGACTTGCCCGGCGCGAAGATTGTCGACGTCAATCCGTTCACTCTCTCTTTCTATTTCGGCACTGAGATCCTTAAGTTCTATCAAGGTGCTCTGCGCACGTTCCCGGAGCGCGTCGTAGTCAGAAAACAATCTTGACACTGCGGAGAGAGAGACCACGACTTCTTTCATGATTTCAAGACCGGAGTGCTCTGTATTATCCAGCAACTCATAGGCCATGTGTAATTTCTCCCTGATCTCAGCGGCGTGCTCCAGCAGGTTCAGCTCTTTTTCAAGCGACTCCTGTTCATCTTCTTTCAGTCCGGCCACATCCAATTCCTGGAAAAGAAAATGATTGTAGTCGAATTCTTTCCTAAGCCTGGCAGCCTCTGTCTGGAGATGAGTATAATGATCAGAAGCAGCCCTGTAAGTTTGGAATAACAGGCGATAATTATCCAGAAGGCTTCCGTTGCCTGCATACGCATCGACTATCTGTAATTGGAAATCGTTCGTACCCAGATGAACGGCGTCATGCTGCGAATGGATATCCATCAACCTCTGACTGACCTTCCGGAGTGTCTCCAGGTTAACAGGTGTATCATTGATAAATGCCCTCGACTTTCCTGAGGGGCTGATCTCCCTGTGTATGATGCAAGTGGCAGCGTAATCCAGATCTTCCTGTGCGAACACCGGCTCCAGGCCATATCCCCCCACTTCAAATGTCCCCTCTATGATGCATTTCCTGTCCGCATGGTACAGTGACCTGGCATCGGCCCTGTTGCCAAGGAGCAGACCAATACCACCAAGCATGATCGACTTTCCAGCCCCCGTCTCGCCTGTGATGATGTTCAATCCCGGATCGGGAGAAAGCTCCAGGTGTTCTATCAGCGCATAGTTACGGATCAGTAAGTGGGTAAGCATATCAGAAAAATAACACAATGATTGACGGAAAATATAAATACGGAGCCGGCGTGCTTTCTCAAACCTACCAGCTGCTTCGCTGATCCCAGATAATTGATTCTACGCTGCTCAATGGAAATTTATGGGCGTGATTCCGGTGGTCCACCATTTCAATGACATCTCCGGACACCGCTTTAAAAACGCCAAGATATGAATCCCCGGTGAGAAGGATCAGATTGACATTGCGGTTTTTCAGCTTATCCGCCACATCCAATACCTCGCGTCCAAAAACCCGGATTATACGCTTACTCATCTATTGATTTGATATTTACTTTTGGTAGAAATGCCATTTGTGCCCCAAGTTAAGTATTTTGTAGAACGGATGATGTTTTTGCCCCCTCAATTTCAATGCAACACCAGCTGGGGGCGAGGCGGCATGCGCTTCTTTCCGGACGTTTTTCTCCGATATTATAACACCAGGCATACAGTAGTTTTGCGATCCCGGACTGCTTTTAAGGAAAACTAATCCTAAACGCAAAAAATGAAACACCTTAATCTGACACTGCTCTTTACGGCGGTTTTTTGTCTTTTTCTTTCATCGACGACCTTCTCTCAAAGCAAAAAAGGGTGGATTTCTCTGTTTGACGGAAAATCTCTCGATGGCTGGAAAGTGGGCGAAAATGCTTCCACATTTTCGGTAGAAGATGGCTTACTCAAGGTTGCCGGGACACGGGCTCATTTGTTCTATGATGGCCCCGTGCGTAACCATTCATTTAAAAATTTTGAATTCAAAGCGGTTGTAAAAACTACCCCGGGATCGAATTCAGGCCTTTACATCCACACCGAGTATCAGGAACGTGGCTGGCCGGAGAAAGGCTATGAAATCCAGGTAAACAATTCTCACAGAGACTGGATACGAAGCGGAAGTCTTTACGATATCCAGGATGTAAAAGAAAACTACGCAAAAGATGATGAATGGTATACCACACACATCATCGTAAAAGACAAGCGAATTATCGTCAAGATCAACGATGTCGTCGTGATAGATTACACAGAACCGGCTAACCCGCGCAGGACTGACGATCATAAAGGCCGCTTACTTGGTAAAGGAACTTTTGCAGTACAGGGACATGACGTCAAAAGCGTAGTATACTATAAGAGTATTGAAGTAAAGCCTATGCCCGACTAAAAGTCAGATCAGTTAACGGGAAGGACCGGATTTCGATGAAAATGTAACCTGCCCCATAGGATCCTTTTTATAGCTTGCCAGACAATTTCTGCTGAAGTGGCTGTCGAAATGGGGTTCTTCCCGTCTTAGTTTTTCCGGCCAGGGCCCACCCTCTTTAAAAAAATACACTATAGTCGTTCCATATTTGTTGTACGGCATCAGATCACCATAGGTTTTCATTTCGACATCTGCAGGCTTCCTTACTGTAACTGCATAAATCCTGACGACAGGTCCGGTGTTGTTTTCGTTGCGATAAAAAGCGACCTCCCTGAATCCCCCTTCCAAATCATCTACTCCCCGCAAAGATACCGCGTCATATACAAGATAACCGATAAAGACCACAACGGCCAACAGGCCCATGTATTTAATTTTTCGCATCGAATTATCTGATCAAAGGAAGACAAGAACAGGAATCGACTTTAACCAGTTATGATCCCGGAAGTATTCCTGGCTTTTGTCCCTACAAAATCTTTCAGGTAAAAAGGTTCAAAAAGTGCGACGTCTTCAAAGTCACCGGCTTCTGCCAACTGGAAAGCGAGTTCACCTATTGTGGCGGCCGACGGTGTAATATGACGAGCCGGAAACAAGGCACCTTCATGTATTCCAGTTAAAGGTCTGCATTTATCGGCGCCGTCGCCAAAAAACAGGATGGTATACTTTTCCAAAAGTCCGGCGAACGTGCGCTCGTCTACTATCACTGCAGCGGAAGGCCATACCTCGTTCAGGTCCTTGTCATAAACGGCGCAGAACACCTCCATTCTCCGTGCATCAATCATAGGGCAGAAAAGCACCTGCTTTCCCGCGTCCTTCGGCGGCGTGTAAACGCCTGTAACCTGCGCCGCCATGGCCTTGAGCGAGTTAACTCCGACCAAGGGCTTATCCAAGGCATAACAAAGCCCTTTGGCCGTAGATACGCCTACGCGTAATCCTGTATAGGAACCGGGACCTTTGGCCACAGCAATGACATCCACAGATGACAACGGGTGTCCTGTATGCTCACAAAGCTGCTCAATGAGCGTAGTCAGGAACGCTGCAGCAGAGCGGTCCTTGCTTAAATCATAGCACGCCAGCAGTATGCTGTCCAGGTGAAGCGCAACAGAACATCCCCTTGTGGAGGTATCTATACTTAAAACAAGCATTTGTAAAGCTGAATTGTAGACCTATTTCTTTTTAAGAATATCATGGTAGCGATTCATATCCTTAAAAAGATCAAGCGCCACTTTTAGCTCTTCGTCCGATTCAAAAGACGCTTCCTTCATCCCTTTTTCAAGGTAATAGTGCTTGGCCACCTCCTCTTCCAGCAGCGATTTGATTTCCGGCTTATGAATCTGCAGGTCATTCTCCTTTCTGTGAGACAGTTTACTCCGAAGTGATTTCAATTGATCCTGGATGATGTTAAATGATTTTTCCTTACGTGCCGAAGCTTCAAGGTCGTTCATATCCTTTTCTACCTGCGTCACATAGTCATAGTCTTTGTCCGAGAGCCACTTTACGAAATTCTGATAATCCGTATCAGAAAACCTAAACTCTTTGGCCGGCTTAATGGATGGATGCTCAGCATGATATTTGACAGCATACTTAAAAAACAGCCCCTTGCTGCCCAGAGAATTGGTAATCGGAGAGTACTGCTGGCGCTCCAACACGACATCCGGCAGCACACCACCACCATCATAGACCTTTCTTCCGTTTCTGGTTTTGAATTCAGTCATGAGCGAGTCCGGGATTTTCCCCACACTTCCATCTTCGTTTCTATGGCTGTAATCAATAGCCTGTATGCATCTGCCGCTGGGTATGTAGTACTTGGCGATCGTAATTTTCATTTTGGTATTATAAGACAAATCGCGGTTCGTCTGGACCAGGCCTTTGCCGTATGTCCGCTGACCTATCAATACGCCCCGGTCGTAATCCTGCATCACGCCGGCTACAATCTCGGCTGCAGAGGCGCTGCTGCTGTTGGTCAACACGATCACGGGCATTTCGGTATCCAAAGCAGGATTATAGGCCGTGTATTTTTTGTTCCATTCTTCAATCTTGCCCTTCGTGGATACGATTTCCTCACCGGTAGGAATAAATATGTTCGAGATTTCGATGGCCATATTCAGCAACCCTCCGGGATTATAACGGAGATCAAGTATGAGCTTTTTCATTCCCTTTCCTTTGAGCTCCTGAAAAGCATTTTTGACTTCCCGTGACGCCGTAGCAGTAAAATCTTTGAGGTCTATGTACCCTACTTCCTCATTAAGCATACTGTAATAGGGAACATTGGTCATTTTAACCACGTCTCTCATCACTGAAAGCTCCAATAGTTTAGCCTGGCCCTCGCGCCTGATTGCCAGCCTGGCCACGGAGCCGTTCTGGCCTTTGAGCAACTTACCAGGATCTGCGTCCTCCCTTCCTGCGAGCGTGACTCCGTCTATCTTTACAATTTCATCGCCCAGGAGAAGGCCTGCTTTCTGGGCAGGCGTACCCTCATATACCATCATCACTATAAACTTCCCTCCCTCCGAATTCACCAAAGCCCCTATGCCGTTGTACTTTCCGGTGGTCATGGTCATGTAATCCTCAATATCGTCTTCGGGGTAAAAAACCGTGTAGGGATCAAGAGACTTCAGCATGGCGTCAATACTTGTCCTGATCACGTTATTGGGATTCACCTCATCGACATAATACGCATTCAACTCTTTAAAAAGCGTGGCGTAAATATCCAGATTCCGGGCTATTTCAAACAGGCGGTCGTCTTGTTTAAAGGAAAAAAAGGCCAGTAGAACGACCACAACAGAAGATAACCAAAAATAACGCAGGCGGCTTTTCATAGACATTCTTTCGTTAGCATGAAGAAACAACACAGACAACGCTAGGGCACACGCCCATGCACAGTCGTCCTCAGCGTGTTGAGACCATTTTTTGTATACAACGGGTCATCCCCTTTTGAATAACGCTGTAATTTTCTATTTCTTTCGCAAGATACAAAAAAGCGATATAAGAGGGACGGCTGCCGTCGGGAAGCTGAGTCAGCAGATGTTTTTGATGACGGTAGGTCTCTCTGGACCTTCTGCGGAGGAGGTTTCGGTCCACGGCCCTTTTGAATGAACGCTTCGAGACGGAAAAAAGCACCTGGGGGCGCATCGGTCCTGCATCCGGCTCTACAATGCAGAGCACCCGAAACGGAAAAAGGTAGAACGAAATTACTTCCGTACTACCTTTCTTAAACAGCCGTTCAATTGTTGTACGGCTACATAATTTTTCGTCCTTACCAAAAGTGAGCTTCAAGTCTGATGCAGTTAGATATTTGAAAAGATTGAGAAAACAACTTTTACAAACCAACTAGCGGCCCAAACTTCTCAACTCAATCTATTGTTTATGTCTTTTCTCGTCAGAAACTGAAAGCTTCCAAAGACCTTTCTTCCGTTTCTGGTTTTGAATTCAGTCATGAGCGAGTCCGGGATTTTCCCCACACTTCCATCTTCGTTTCTATGGCTGTAATCAATAGCCTGTATGCATCTGCCGCTGGGTATGTAGTACTTGGCGATCGTAATTTTCATTTTGGTATTATAAGACAAATCGCGGTTCGTCTGGACCAGGCCTTTGCCGTATGTCCGCTGACCTATCAATACGCCCCGGTCGTAATCCTGCATCACGCCGGCTACAATCTCGGCTGCAGAGGCGCTGCTGCTGTTGGTCAACACGATCACGGGCATTTCGGTATCCAAAGCAGGATTATAGGCCGTGTATTTTTTGTTCCATTCTTCAATCTTGCCCTTCGTGGATACGATTTCCTCACCGGTAGGAATAAATATGTTCGAGATTTCGATGGCCATATTCAGCAACCCTCCGGGATTATAACGGAGATCAAGTATGAGCTTTTTCATTCCCTTTCCTTTGAGCTCCTGAAAAGCATTTTTGACTTCCCGTGACGCCGTAGCAGTAAAATCTTTGAGGTCTATGTACCCTACTTCCTCATTAAGCATACTGTAATAGGGAACATTGGTCATTTTAACCACGTCTCTCATCACTGAAAGCTCCAATAGTTTAGCCTGGCCCTCGCGCCTGATTGCCAGCCTGGCCACGGAGCCGTTCTGGCCTTTGAGCAACTTACCAGGATCTGCGTCCTCCCTTCCTGCGAGCGTGACTCCGTCTATCTTTACAATTTCATCGCCCAGGAGAAGGCCTGCTTTCTGGGCAGGCGTACCCTCATATACCATCATCACTATAAACTTCCCTCCCTCCGAATTCACCAAAGCCCCTATGCCGTTGTACTTTCCGGTGGTCATGGTCATGTAATCCTCAATATCGTCTTCGGGGTAAAAAACCGTGTAGGGATCAAGAGACTTCAGCATGGCGTCAATACTTGTCCTGATCACGTTATTGGGATTCACCTCATCGACATAATACGCATTCAACTCTTTAAAAAGCGTGGCGTAAATATCCAGATTCCGGGCTATTTCAAACAGGCGGTCGTCTTGTTTAAAGGAAAAAAAGGCCAGTAGAACGACCACAACAGAAGATAACCAAAAATAACGCAGGCGGCTTTTCATAGACATTCTTTCGTTAGCATGAAGAAACAACACAGACAACGCTAGGGCACACGCCCATGCACAGTCGTCCTCAGCGTGTTGAGACCATTTTTTGTATACAACGGGTCATCCCCTTTTGAATAACGCTGTAATTTTCTATTTCTTTCGCAAGATACAAAAAAGCGATATAAGAGGGACGGCTGCCGTCGGGAAGCTGAGTCAGCAGATGTTTTTGATGACGGTAGGTCTCTCTGGACCTTCTGCGGAGGAGGTTTCGGTCCACGGCCCTTTTGAATGAACGCTTCGAGACGGAAAAAAGCACCTGGGGGCGCATCGGTCCTGCATCCGGCTCTACAATGCAGAGCACCCGAAACGGAAAAAGGTAGAACGAAATTACTTCCGTACTACCTTTCTTAAACAGCCGTTCAATTGTTGTACGGCTACATAATTTTTCGTCCTTACCAAAAGTGAGCTTCAAGTCTGATGCAGTTAGATATTTGAAAAGATTGAGAAAACAACTTTTACAAACCAACTAGCGGCCCAAACTTCTCAACTCAATCTATTGTTTATGTCTTTTCTCGTCAGAAACTGAAAGCTTCCAACGACCTTTTTTACGGCGTGCTGTTAAAACCCTGCGGCCATTGGCAGTTGACATTCTCTCGCGGAAACCATGCTTGTTTCTTCTTTTGCGATTCGAAGGTTGAAATGTACGTTTCATTTTTATATAATATTATAGCACTTGTATTGATTCTGTTTCGAATTTGAGGATGCAAAGATATATAAAGTATAATCATTATCAAACGATCCTCACAAAAAATAGTCAGGACTTTTTACTTCCTGCAAGTTTGCTTTTCCTGTAACCATAGCAGAAATAGATAACGAGCCCTATGGTCAGCCATATCAGAAAAATCCACCAGTTGGAAGCGCCCAATTCTGTCATGAGGTAAAGGTTCGTAAGAATACCCATCACAGGCAATAAGGAAAACCGCCATATATAAGCCAATCCTGACATAACGGCCCAGACAAGCCAGAAAAACAGCATCAGCGGCTTCTCTGAGATCACCTCAAAAAAGATGCCCTGGTACACGGAATAAATCAGCGCCACCACCAGCCCCGCACCGACCAGGTATTGCCCGTTCACCCGCGGCACTTTAAAACGCGACTTCTCGGAAATACCGGTATAGTCCATATACAGAACACCACAACAAACCAGTATAAATGCAAAAAACGTTCCTACACTGGTGAGATCTACGACAAAACCCATATCTATAAACAGCGCAGGTATACCTACCACCAGTCCCGTGATGATGGTCGCAAAGCCGGGCGTCTTATAGCGTGGATGTAGGGTGGAAAACCTGTGCCAAAGCAGGCCGTCCCGACTCATGGCCATCCATATTCGGGGCTGCCCCAGCTGATAAACCAGTAATGCACTCGTTATAGCAACTACTGCACTTACCGATATCACACCTGCTACAAAATCAAATCCGACACGCTGAAATACAAATGCCAAAGGGTCGTCCACGTTCAACTCCTGATAATTCACCATTCCTGTTAATACGAGCGTGATGAGTACGTAAAGAATGGTACAAATGGCGAGGGTATAGATCATGGCACGAGGCAAATCACGTTGCGGATTCTTGCATTCTTCAGCTGTAGTAGAAATAGAATCAAACCCGATGAAAGCAAAAAAAACAGCCGCCACGCCTTTCAAAACTCCACTCACACCATTCGGCGCAAACGGCGACCAGTTTTCAGGTTTAACAAAAAAAGCCCCTGCGACAATCACAAACACCACCACCCCTATTTTCAGGATCACCATGATATTACTGGCATTGCGGGATTCTTTGATCCCTACATAACACAGCCAGGTAACCAGGGCAGTGATCATACCTGCGGGCAAATCGAAAACGATAGGAATGCCGCCAATCACCGGGGCGCCCGCATAGGCCGCTGCCGCTTGTTTTTCTCCGATGGTAAGCACGGCCTCCCCCAGCGAAGTCAGTTTCTCATAAGCCTGTGCAGCTGTACCGGGATCTACAGAAAGCCATCCCGGAAAGGTAATACCAAAGCCTCTCAGCATCCCCACAAAGTACTCCGACCACGCAATGGCCACGACCATGTTTGACACGGCATATTCCAGGATCAGTGCCCATCCTATAATCCAGGCAAAAAGCTCGCCAAAAGTGACATAGGCATAAGTGTACGCGCTTCCCGACACCGGAACGGTGCTTGCAAACTGCGCGTAACAAAGGGCAGTAAACACACAGGCTACTGCTATAAATACAAAAAGCAAAGACACCGCAGGCCCGCCTTCAAAGCTTGCCCTCCCGATGGTACTGAATATACCTGCGCCGATGATCGCCGCTATTCCCAGAGAAACGAGATCTCTGGTGCCGAGAATACGAAGCATTCCACCGGACGCCTCGTTCCGTTGGGCATCTTCGAGAATTTGAGAAACAGATTTTTTTCGGAAAAGGGAGGAAAAGTTGGACATACGCTGTAATAATATGTGCGATTTATAGAAACGATGATGCTAAGTTATAAAGTTCAAAGCTTATACGGTTGTAAAATATTAAAGTTCAGCTGTTCCCCCGCGTCTCGCATCGCCCGGGCCCGAATCATTGAACGATTGTACCAAACAAAAAATGGCCATCAAACACTTTGAATGTGCTTGATGGCCAAAAATCCAGCATAGGCGCCGTCCTACACTTTCAACATCCAGCCGAAAGTATCTGCAGCCTTTCCGGTTCTTATAGCTGTAAGATGCTTCTTCACTCTCGAAACGAAAGAGTCGGCATCGATCTCAGGCAATTTATAATCAATTCCTTCGTAAGCAATAAGCGAAAACGGTGAAACCACAACGGCCGTACCTGCACCAAATGCTGCCTGCAAACGTCCTTCTTTGATAGCCTCTATCACCTCTCTTACACTCACTCTTCTCTCTTCAACTTCTACCCCCCAGTGCCGGGCAATGTCTACAATACTCTTACGTGTAATCCCGTCAAGAATCGTACTGGACACAGCAGGAGTTATCAGCTTGCCATCGATCACAAACATCACATTCATCGTGCCCGATTCTTCGATAAACTCGTGCGAATTGGCATCCGTCCATATCAGCTGGTCATAACCCTCCTTCTGTGCCATCTTAGCAGGATACAGGGACCCGCCATAATTACCGGCACATTTGGTAGAACCCACGCCGCCTTCTGCTGCACGTATAAAATGTGTCTCTACCTTCACCTTCGGCGGAACCGGATAATAGGCGCCTACCGGACTGGTGAAAATGATAAAAGAATAGGTATCGGAAGGCTTCACACCAATATACGCATCTGTAGCGAACATGTAAGGGCGTATGTAAAGTGAGTAACCCTCCTGCGACGGCACCCATCCCGCATCCAGTTTCAAAAGCTCTGTTAATCCGCTCATAAAAACATCCTCCGGCACCACAGGCATACACAGCCGCTCCGCAGAATGATTCAGTCGTTTCCAGTTGTCATAAGGACGAAAAACAAGAACCTCTCCGTCCTCATTTTTGTAGGCTTTCATGCCCTCAAAAATCGCCTGACCATAATGCAGCGCCGCAGTCGCGGGACTTAGCGACAGATTGGCATAAGGTTCGATACGTGGTTTCTGCCATTGACCGTCACTGTATTCCACGACAAACATGTGATCGGATATATTGCGTCCAAAGACCAAATTGTTAAAATCCACTTCCGGCAAACGCGACCTGGTCGTTTTCTGAACATCAATATGTATTGTATCAGCTAACATGGGAGTTAATTATTTTAATGCTTACGTCTGCAATTTAAAAAAATAATCTCAGTCCGGAAAAAATTATTTAGCATGACAACTTTTTTATTTTTATTCGTGTAAATCTCCTGAGAATAAGTAAAAAAAGCCCCGATTATATACCAGTTACCCCCTCGGCTTACGGGGGTGCCAAAACACCTCCTCCGCATTTAGCTCTCTGGCCATCTGCCGGGAAAGTACGAAAAGATAATCAGAAAGCCGGTTCAGGTACCTGGGAATAATGGGATCAGAAGGATAGTGCTCATAAAGCGCGAGTACCACTCTTTCAGCTCTCCGGCAGACCGTCCTCGCCAGATGTCCGTAGGATACCGTCGTATGCCCTCCGGGCAAAATAAAAAACCTGAGCGGCTCAAGCTCCGCAGTCATGAGATCGATCTCCTTCTCAAGCATTTCAATGTCTTCCTCATAAAGATCAGGAAGTTTTCCCTTTCTTTTTCCAGGCTCTGTAGCCATGCGTGAGCCGATAGTAAACAGGCAATCCTGTATTTCCTTAAGCAATTCCCTTCGCCCGTCATTTACATCCTGGTCACGAAGAAGTCCGATATAGGCGTTCAGTTCGTCCACCTGACCGTAAGCTTCAATGCGAATATCGGTTTTGGATACCCTCGTCCCTCCCACCAGAGAGGTAGTTCCTTCATCACCCGTTTTCGTGTAAATCTTCATTATAACTTTGCTTTTACCTGAGTGTATCAAGAATAAATCTTAGTTTTGCGGGACAATTATACAAACGATTGCATCCGGATTACCTCTGTCGGGTTATTTAATTTCCGGACAGGCATTGCGTTAACCATTAGCATTATTTTAGTCCCGACCTACTGCCCGTATCATGGGCGGGGGCCGGAGAACGAACTGACATGAAAATTTCAACATTTATAGTTAAAATATGGCGCTGGGCATCGGTGCTTCTGGTTGTAGGGGCGCTGGGATGGACTTACGCTACCTTTTCTGAAATGGTAGCCTACCGCTTCGGCGCGGATGGCAAGCCTTCCGATTTCCTGAACAAAGAAACTGTTTTTTATATTTCGATGGCATTACTTATTCTTAATAACGTAGCCATCGGTACTGTAGCCAAACAAATTCACCATGTCCCTGTAGAATTACTGCCTATACCGCATCGCAGTAAATGGGAAAGAAACAAGCCTGCCCTCTTTGAGATACTGACCAATTGGCTCACCAGCCTGATTGCCGCTATCAATACGATCATAGCCCTCAGTCTTTTTACATTATCCACTGTAAATAGTCCATCCAGATATGACATATTTCACTTCAGCTGGCTATCATACCTGAGCATTGCGCTGCTGGTCGTGATCATGCTTGCCCCGCCTGTTTTTCTTATGCAGGCACCTGAAAGCCAGGACACTGAAACGGAATAACTTGTATAAAAAGGCACCTGACAATATTCGGGCTCTTTTGCAGTTAATACAATAGGCGATAACAACGTAAGTTTATGACACAAACCGTAAAAAAAACCATTTACGCTTTCTGGCTGACGCTCATGGTAGTGCTAGTAGGGTCGTGCAGTAAATCTTTGCAGGTTAACTATGACTATAATTCTTCGGTAAACCTTCGCCAGTTCAAGACATTCCAGGTTGAAGCAGAGAAAAGAATGGATCAGGATCCTCTCCTCGGGAGCGATTTGAACCGGCAGCGGCTAAAAGATGCGGTCGTCAAAGTTATGCTTGCGAAAGGTTACGTCATAGATGACAAGCAACCGGAATTACTTGTAAAGTTCCTGACGGATGTGAAAGATCGTCAACAGGTTCGCTCCAACAACAATTATCCGAGCTACTGGTGGTGGAATAGTCCCATGCAAAATAATTTCACCACTTATACTTACCAGGAAAGCCGGTTTATTATCAATATTTATCAGTCTGAGACACGGAATATGATCTGGCAGGGATGGGCTTCAGGACGGGTAAAAGCTCCCAAAAAAAATGAAGACCGATCTAAAATGGTAGAAAACACAATCCTG
>CAZAVR010000023.1:0-17453 GCA_964488435.1 uncultured Cytophagales bacterium
TGCCAATATCGTTTCCAAAGACATGGTACGTTCGATGGCTAAGGACCCCATTGTTTTCGCCATGGCCAATCCGGATCCCGAAATACCTTATCCGGATGCCGTGGAGGCGCGACCGGACGTAATTATGGCTACGGGACGTTCCGATTATCCCAATCAGGTGAACAATGTACTGGGGTTCCCCTATATTTTCCGTGGGGCGCTGGATGTAAGGGCTACGGAAATCAATGAGGAGATGAAACTGGCAGCCGTTCGCTCTCTGGCGGAACTGACTAAGAAGCCTGTTCCTGATATTGTCAACCTCGCTTATGGAGAGGAGAATATTACCTTTGGAAAAGAATATATCATACCCAAGCCGGTAGATCCGAGATTGCTCACCACGGTGGCACCGGCCGTTGCCCGTGCAGCGATGGAGACAGGCGTTGCCAGAAATCTTATTCTCGACTGGGATGCCTATGAGGCTGAACTTGCCGCCCGGCAGGGGCAGTATGAAAGCCTTTCGCGCGTGGTCATCAACAAGGCTAAAACGGATCCGAAACGCGTGGTATTTGCAGATGCTGAAAATATCCAGGTGCTCAAAGCTGCTCAGCAGGTCAAAGAAGAGGGTATTGCGCATCCCATTTTACTGGGGAACAGGGATACGATAAAGTCGCTTATTGGCAGCAACCAGCTGGATCTGGGAGAGGTGACCATCATAGATCCTTTTGCGCCGGAGTTGCAGGATACGATTGACAGATATGCCGGCTTTCTTTACGAGAAGCGGAAGAGAAAAGGCCTTAATCCTGTGGAGGCCAAGAAGAACATGTACTACCGGTCTTATTTCGGAAGTATGATGGTGCAGACGGGTGACGCAGATGCGCTGATCTCCGGGCTTACCCGGAATTATCCGGACACCATTCGTCCGGCGTTACAGATCATTGGTAAAGGTAATGGCGTCAATAAGGTGGCCGGAATGTACATACTGTATACCTCCCGCGGTCCTCTCTTCTTTTCCGATACGACGGTCAATTTTGATCCGACAGTCGATGAGCTGGTTGAGATCACCGAACTGACGGCAAAGGCTGTAGAGAGTTTCAACATAAAGCCACGGATCGCTCTGGTAACTTATTCTAATTTTGGAAGTGCGAGGGCAAGCGATGCAGATAAGATGGGCAAGGCAGTTGCCAAATTGAAAAGCAGGAACAAGGATATGATTGTGGATGGAGAAATGCAGGCACATCTTGCGTTTGATCACGAGCTGCTGAAGAGAAACCATCCTTTCAGTGATTTGATTGACGGCGGAGCCAATGTCATTATATTCCCGAACCTTTCGGCGAGTAACATCGCTTATAACCTGCTGAAGGAGGTTGCCCAACTGGAAACTGTGGGTCCCATCCTGTTGGGTCTTAAGAAGCCTGTTCATGTGCTTCAGTTGGGTAGTTCCGTGCGTGAGATAGTAAACATGGTAGCCATAGCAGTGGTGGAAGCGCAAATGAAGAGTGGTCATTCACATCATTTGAGCGTTTAGGATCAAAAGGAATGAATCTTCCCTTCCGCATCGCCTTCAGGTATTTCCGTTCCCGAAACAGGCGCAGTTTTATCAGCATCATCGCTATGATTGCCATGCTCGGGGTGGGTGTGGGAACCATGGCGATGGTCATAGTTTTGTCGGTGTTCAACGGCATGGAAGATCTCAACCGAAGCATATTCAGGAAGTTTGATGCGGAGCTGACCGTATTGCCGGAGGAAGGGCGAAAGTTTCTGGTTTCGGATGACCTTCTGAAGGGTTTGCGCGAAACAAAGGGCGTCAGGTATGTCACGCAAGTGGTGGAGGACAATGCCCTGGCCCGTTATTATGATCAGTCCATGATTGTCCGGCTGAAGGGTGTGGACAGTACTTTTGAGGAGCGTGGTCAGCTGGATACCGCCATTGTCCAGGGAGAAATGATGCTGAGAGGCGCTGGGGGGACACCTTTTGCAGTGGTTTCTTACGGTGTCAGACAAGCTTTGCTGATTTCACTGAATGACGCCATTACTCCCCTGGAGCTCTGGTATCCGCAGGGCGGGCGTAAAACACTGAATCTAAGCTCTCCGGATGCTTTTAACCAGGTGATGGTACGACCTGCCGGTACTTTTTTTGTAGAAGGCAGCTATGATGACTATGTAATTGTCCCGCTGGAAATTGCGGAAAAATTAATGGACTCAGGCAAAGAGCGAACATCCCTCGAAATACAGCTGGATGATACCGGTCACCTGGCTGATGTTCAGAGGAGGGTCCGGAAAATATTGGGTAACGGATACAAGGTACTTAATCAGGACGAGATGAATGCTGATCTGCTCCGGGCGATACGTATTGAAAAACTGTTTGCTACGGTGACTATTACGCTGATCATCCTGGTAGCAGGGATCAATATCTTTTTCTCTCTGAGCATGCTGGCTATTGAAAAGAAACGCGATATCTCAGTGCTGCTGACGATGGGGGCGACCAGGCGATTGATCAGAAATATCTTTCTGGCCGAGGGAGTTATCGTGTCGTTTGTCGGGGGCGCAACAGGATTGATGGCCGGTGTGGTCATCTGCTGGCTTCAGGAACGCTATGGACTGGTGTCTATGGGCATGGCAAGTGCGCTGGTGGATGCTTATCCTGTTAAAATAATCTGGAACGATATCCTTGTTACTGTATTGATCATCTCGGGGATTACCGTTATGGTATCAGTTGTTCCGGCCGTCAGGGCGTCTTCTAACCCCTACGACCCGGTGTCCTGATCAGTTTACGCATATATCGGTATGAGGACTTTGTTGTGTCTGGCTGTTTGGAGCTTGTTTGTTGTTGTCAGTGCTCCGGCTCAGCTTTCGGATAGCCTGAGTCGCAGTCCGGATGCCGGAAAATGGTATCGCGGAAGCAGGACGATCTTGTTTGATCTGTTTCATACCCGACTGGATTTACAGGTGGACTTTGAAAAGCAGCGCATGGAGGGGGCGGCTGTTTTGTCGTTGCGTCCTTATTTTTATCCTCAGCGTTTTCTGGAACTCGACGCAAAAGGAATGGAGATCGCCGGCGTCTTCAGGTTGAAGAATTACACCGGAGGACCCTCTCTGGCAGAGGTAACCAGAGAGAAGCTAAATTATACATACGACGGTAAAGCCATTCAGATCGATCTGGAAAACAGATATCAACGAACGGATACCCTCACACTGCTGATCGACTACGCCGTGGGAAAGAAGGCTGAAGACAGCACGGAAGTTCCTTATGCTGAAAAAGGATTCTATTTTATCAATCCTGACGGTAAGGATCCCGACTCACCTGTACAACTATGGACGCATGGCGAACCTGAAGCAGCCTCCCGCTGGTTTCCCACGATAGACACCCCTCCTATAAAATTTACGCAGGAGCTGTACCTGAAAGTTGGGGCGCGGTTTAGAACCTTATCCAACGGACGTTTGATCGGGTCGGTAACGCACTCCGACGGTACCCGTACGGATCATTGGAAGCAGTCACTTCCGCATTCGCCCTATCTCGCGATGGTGGCTGTGGGCGAATTTTCGGTTTCCGCTGAAACAGCTGAGGGCGGGCTTGAGCTGAGTTATTATGTGGAGCAGAAATATGCTCCTTATGCGAAGGCGATTTTTGGTAGAACGCCTGCAATGGTTCAGTTTTTCTCGGGGATTTTTGGTGTTCCTTTTCCCTGGGAGAAGTATGCACAGGTAGCCGTAAGGAATTTTGTGGCTGGGGCAATGGAAAATACAACGGCTACTATACATGAAGAGGGGATCCAGAGTGACAGTATTGCGCTTCTGGATGGAAACGCCGACGGAGTAATTGCACATGAACTTGCTCACCACTGGTTTGGCAACCTGGTTACCTGCGAGGAGTGGGGCCAGCTCCCGCTTAATGAATCATTTGCCAATTATGCAGAGTTTTTGTGGATGGAACATTTCAAAGGCAGAGATGAGGCAGATTTTTTAAATCATGGTGAGCTGATGTCTTACCTGGACGAAGCGGGTCGCAAAAAGGAACCGCTGATCCGGTATTACTACCAGTCGTCCAGGGACATGTTCGACAATCATTCCTATGCCAAGGGAGGTCGTGTGCTTCACATGCTGCGGAAGCTTGTGGGGGACGATGCTTTTTTCGAATCACTTAAAACTTACCTTAATCGCCACCGGTTTGCTTCCGTGGAAATTCATCATCTGCGCCTGGCCTTTGAAGAAACCGTAGGTCAGGATCTGAAATGGTTTTTTGATCAGTGGTTTCTGAAATCCGGACATCCGGTTTTAGAGGTAAGTCAGGCATTGAATAAGGAATCAAACAAGCTGCTGCTGAGGATAGCACAGGTTCAGGATACCACGAACGTGGTCTATCGGCTGCCTTTGCTTGTAGATATCTGGGATAGCCAGGGCAAATCAACGCACAGGATTTGGATGGAAAAATCCGTTCAGGAGTTTGAGTTTTCTGTTCTCGGGGTACCGGATCTTGTCATTGTTGACCCGGAAGTACAACTATTAGGCGAGATCCGGCATCTTAAAGAAACGGAGGGCTGGATAAACCAGTACCGCAGAGCGGAGTATGTTCCGCTCAGAGGTCAGGCGATAGACGAGCTTTTGACCAGGATGGATGATGAACGGGCAGTGGAGGTAGTGAAGGGTGCCCTGGACGATCCGTTCCGGGCGATCAGGCAGAAGGCTGTAGCCGGCCTTTTTGAATACAAGGGGAGTGACCAGGGTACGGTTATTCAGAAGCTCAGAAAATTGTCTGTGTCAGATCCTGATCCTGTCGTGCGCGCCACTGCCGTCGAAGTGCTTGCGACCTTTGCTGCGAAAGACCGTGTAGCCTATTTGCGCGAGAGACTCGAAGATCCTTCGCGTTACGTGGTGTCGGTTGCTCTTGAAGCGCTGTTAAAAGAGGACCGGCAGAATGCCGCAAAGACGGCCGCCAGGTTTTCAGGATCCTCAGATGAGGCGATTCTGTCGGCTGTGGCTGTGTATTATGCAACGCAGGCCAAAGGGAGTCATTATAAGTGGTTTGTAGAGAAACTCAGTGGTATGAGGGCCCAGGGAAAGTATAATTTTGTACAGGTTTTCGCGCAATACCTGTTAAAGGCTCCGGAATTTGAAAAGAAGGAAGGGCTTTCACTGATCGGTGCTTATGCGAGGAATTCGCCGTCTCTTCGCGTTCGTTTAGGTGCTTTTCAGGCACTCGGACTGTTTTATGACCGGCCTGAGGTGCTCAAGGTCCTGAAGGAAATACAGGTATCTGAGAAGAGTAAGGAGTTTGCCGAGATGCTTAAGTGGTATGGGGCATTTGAGTAGGTATTTGTAATATTAATGTGATTTTTTTTCTCTGATATTTTTAATAGTGAGGTAATCGTCTTTAAATAAGGTGTTTGTGTCTATCGTGTAGTCTATATGTTTTTGTATTATTTGGGCACTAAGCCGATCTGTTTTGCGTTATACAGCATATAAAAAGTCTCATTTACATTTTTTGACATCACATTTAAATTAGCAGTCCATGAAAGAACGAATTGTAAGCATCTTGAAGAACTTTGGGGTTTCGGAAAATGCCATTACAGATGATGCGCATTTTATAAAGGATCTGGGATTTGACAGTCTGGATACTGTCGATCTGATGATGCAGGTCGAGCAGGAGTTCAGCGTTATGATCCCGGATGTAGACTATAGTAAGATTACGAACATAAGCAATCTCGTCCACTACCTGAAGGAACAGGAGGCGGTACATGCGTGATTGACCGCGTTAATTTTTGGGATGGAGTTAATGGGACACCCCGGAAAATGCCAGATATTGGGGTATTTTCCGGGGTCTTCTTGTTTTCAGGACGGCTTACTGATTCGGAAGTAGGTTTTTAATGAAGCACTCACAGCGGCTTTAAAGCCAGGCAAAGCGCTAAGGTCATGTTCCCAGAGTTCTGTGTCGGAAAGAACCGCTCCCACAAGTGAATCCGGATCGTTTCCGAACTGTGCCCATTTTTCATGGAAATAGGGCGCAGCGTCACAGCGGATCGGATAGGGAGTACCGTTTCTTTCCCCAAAATACTGACCTTCACGTTCATTTACCGGTTTCATAAAGCGAAGAAACGCCGCAAATCCCTGAGCGAACAAAGCGGGCGCGTTTCCGCCGTTGGCATAATGCTGAAGTAGCGTAGGTACATTCCTCATCTTCATTTTTGCCGTGTACTGAACGGTTATATCGATGAGGTTGTGGCGTATGAATGGATTCCGGAACCTGTCGAGTACCTCTGCCCCAAATTCATGAGCAGTGGATAGGTCGACGGGATAGGGGATAGAAGGAGCCAGCTCGTTGAGCATCAGATCCGAAATAAACTTTCCTGTGGCCGGGTTTTCCATACTTTCGCGAACGGTATCCAGTCCTGTAAGGAAGCAGTATCCTACACAAAGCGTATGTGTTCCGTTCAGTAGCCTGAGCTTCAGCTCCCGATAGATGTCTATATCATTTTCGATCACTACTCCTTTGTCTGCGAGCGCAAAGGACAGCGCCGACTTTACTTTCTCGTCACCTTCGATGGCCCAAAGGCGGTAGACCTCAGACATGATGATGAGATCATCTCTATACCCGAGTTCTTGCCTCAGGCTGTCAAGTGTTTCCTGGTCCGGCTTTCCCGGTACGATCCTGTCCACCAGAGAATTGCAGAACTGATTTTCATCCCGTACCCATGCTTCAAATTTATCGCCAAGCGAGTGCTCGGCAATGTGTCTCAGCACGATGTCTCTCAGTTTTTCTCCGTTACCAGGTATGAGTTCGGTAGGTACTATGGTAAAGCCGCTGCCGCTTTCTCCACCTAATCGTAAAAAGCGCTCATACAAAAAGGCGGTAAGTTTGCCCGGGAAAGAAACCGGCGGAGAAGCCTTCAGGTCGTCTTCGATATATTGAATGCCGACTTCAGTAGTATTGGAGATAATGACGGAAAGAGCTTCGTTGGACGTCGCATCAAGTACGTCTCTCCAGTTTTCTATAGCAGAAAGTGTTCTGCTTATCGACGAATTAACAAAAGTTTCTTCTACAGGCTGACCTTTTTCTATTCCCCGTATACAATGCGTGAAAAGGTTACTTTGGTCAGCAAATGCATCAACATCTCCCTTTCCCGTAGATTTTACAACCACAATGCGCCCGTTAAAAATCCCCTGGCGGTTGGCTTTGTCAATAAAATAGTCGGGGAGGCCGCGAAGGAGAACACCTGTGCCAAACTGTATAACTTTTTCGGGTAGTGCGTTTAATTTTTTATATTCCGGTAAAATATCCGGCGACTCACTGATTAATTTTGGACTCAACTGGGGAAATGTCATAACAGATTATCAAGTATTTTAATAAATGGACGTTAGTTTGATATTGTTTCCCCTACAACCTGAACAATTGGCCGCTAGCTTTTTTCGTTTTTTTTATACGGAGTTAAGGAGGATCTCCGGCAGGAAACATTGGAAATGAAGACATTGGGGCGGCTTTTAAGGAGAGTGGGAAACCATCGTTTTTTCAGATGTTTTCTGGGATTGATCCTCTTTTTAGTATTGCTGGATTTTTTATTCCCGTTTAAGCCTTCTGTCCGGTATTCCGTTCAGATGGAAGACAAAAACGGAGAGTTGCTTCATGCTTTCTTAAGTCCTGACGACAAATGGCGCCTTTATGCGACGGAGAGGGAGATCACTCCGATGCTTCGTAAGACTCTACTGTATAAGGAGGACAAGTATTTTTACTATCACCCTGGTGTCAACCCTGTTTCGATAGCGAGAGCCGCTTTTCAAAACCTGCTTACAGGAAAAAGAACTTCGGGCGCTTCAACCATCACTATGCAGGTGGTGCGATTGCTTCGCCCTGCCCGTAGAACCTACCTGAACAAATCGCTGGAAGTATGGCGCGCCCTTCAGCTGGAGTTTCATTTCAGCAAGGACGAAATCCTGCAAATGTATTTCAATCTGGTACCTTATGGCGGCAATATAGAGGGGATCAAGGCGGCGGCCATTTGTTATTACGGGAAATCTCCTGCCCTGCTCAGCCTGGCGGAGGTTACTGCGCTGACCATTATTCCTAATCGTCCCTCTTCACTGAGACCCGGGCAGAAAAACGCACATTTGCAGAAGGAGCGCAACAAGTGGCTCGTTCGTTTTCGGGAGGAAAAGCTTTTCGATGCAGGGACCGTTGGTTATGCGCTGGAAGAGCCGGTGGAGATTTTTCGAAGAGAGGGCAGGAAAGAAGCTCCGCACCTCTCCCGGAGGTTGAAAAAAGAAGACGCAGATGTACCGGTATTGCGTACCACGCTGATCAGGCAAAAGCAGATAATGGTAGAGGGTATTGTGAAAAGCAGTATTGCCCGGCTAAAATCTTTGGGTGTTCAGAATGCTGCGGTGATGGTCGTGGACAACGAGTCAATGGAGGTGCAGGCTTATGTAGGGTCTGCAGATTTCGACAACCCGTTCGATGGCGGTCAGGTGGACGGCATCAGGGCGGTGCGTTCGCCGGGAAGCACTTTAAAGCCTTTGTTATATGCAACGGCTTTTGACAGAGGAATCATTACGCCCTTGTCGGTCATCAACGATGTGCCTGTTAATTTTTCAGGTTACGAGCCGGAGAATTTTGACCGGAAATTCAACGGCCCGGTAACCGCAGAGTTTGCGCTCTCGAATTCACTTAATATTCCTTCCGTAAGGATTCTCAAGGATATGGGACTACCGGTATTTACCGCGCAGCTGAAAAAATCGGGGTATGTTACTGTAACAAAGCAAGAGCAGGACTTGGGTTTGTCTATGATTCTGGGCGGATGCGGCGTTACGCTTGAGGAGCTGACCAGGCAGTTTGCTGCTTTCGCCAACGAAGGGCGCCAAAGGCCTCTGCGTTATATTTCGCGGGCGGCCGGGCTGAAGGATACCGTCAGCAGGGGTTTCCTGGTTTCTCCCGAGGCTGCTTATCTGATCACCGAAGTCCTTTCCAAAACTACCCGGCCCGACTTGCCACAAAACTTTGACAATACCTTTCACCTGCCTAGGATCGCGTGGAAAACCGGAACGTCTTTTGGGAAAAGGGACGCCTGGAGCATAGGATACAATCGCAGGTATACCATCGGCGTGTGGGTGGGAAATTTCTCCGGCGAAGGTGTTCCCGAGTTGAGTGGTGCCAATGTGGCCACTCCCTTGCTTTTCAAGGTGTTCAATGCCCTGGATTACAACTCCCCGAAAGGGTGGTATAAAATTCCCGGTAAGCTTTCTGTGAGGAAAGTGTGCAGCGTGAGTGGGGATATTCCGGGAGAAGCGTGCAGCAGTCAGGTCCTGGGCCGTTTTATAGAGGGTATTTCTCCGCATGTCAGGTGCAGGCACAGTCGGAATGTGTTTGTGAGCGTTTCCGGGAATGTGTCCTATTGTACTTATTGTGTACCCGGCCATGGTTATCTGAAGAAGAGCTTCCCGAACCTGGAACCCGCGCTGATCTCCTTTTATGAGCAGAAGAAAATTCCTTACGAGAAAGCACCGCCGCATTTTCAGGAGTGCGTACACGTGTTCGGTATGGCTGCTCCTACGATAACAAGTCCGAACCAGGGGAGTGAGTATTACCTTCAGGAGGGAGCTGGGCAGCAGATCCAGCTCTCCTGCCAGGCGCCAGGATTGGTGCGGGAGGTTTACTGGTATGTCAACGACCGTCTGGTGGCTACATCCTCACCTTCTCTTCCTGTTTTTATTTCTCCGCCCGTGGGAGCAGTCAAAATTTCGTGCAGCGATGATATGGGGAATAATTCCGATATACGGATCATAGTGAAGAAAATGTAGAACTATTTTCAGCAAAGTGGCTTTTCATCGTAAAATTCAACTTGTTGTGGCTGAAAGGGATAATATTGATTGGCAAACTTCTATAAATCCAAATCAAGGTTTTATCTTTGTACTATGATTTCGATTACCAACATAGACTATTACCTGGGCGATCGCCCCTTATATGACGAGGCGTCATTGCATATCAAGCCAAAACAGAAGATAGGGCTGATCGGTCTGAACGGGACCGGTAAATCCACTTTGCTTCGCCTGATTATGGGGGAATTTCAGCTGGATGGCGGGTCAATCTCCAAATCAGGGGATTGTACGATCGGCTTTCTTAACCAGGATTTGCTTTCTTACCAGACCGACGATTCGATACTTTCCGTAGCTATGCAGGCCTTCGCAAGGCAAAATGTGCTTCAGGTTCAGCTCGACAAGATCCTGCATGAAATGGAGGTTAATTACAAGGACGAGCTTATTGACAAGCTGGCCCGGGTGCAGGAGGAGTTTGAGGCATTGGATGGATATAGTATACAGTCCAGGGCGGAGGCTATTCTTGAAGGTTTGGGTTTTTCGACGGATGATCTGCAGAAGCCATTGAGGCAATTTTCCGGAGGGTGGCGCATGCGTGTGATGCTGGCAAAGCTGCTTTTGCAGAAGCCGTCATTGCTTATGCTGGATGAGCCGACCAACCACCTTGATCTGCCTTCTATCCAATGGGTAGAGAAATATATTATGAATTATGAGGGTGCGGTGATTGTGGTGTCTCACGACAGGGAGTTTCTGGACAATGTAGTGGATACGATTGTAGAGGTGTCGGGAGCCAAATTAAATTTATATTCAGGTAATTATTCCTATTACCTGGAAGAAAAAGCGCTCCGGAATGATATCCAGAGAGGCGCTTATGAGAATCAGCAGGCAAAAATACGCCAGACCGAGCGGTTTATAGAACGTTTTAAGGCAAAAGCTACGAAAGCGCGGCAAGTACAGAGCCGTGTTAAATCACTTGAAAGGCTTGATGTGGTGGATGCGGTTATTGATGAAACTGCCAAGGTGCACTTCCGGTTCCAGTTTACTACACAGCCCGGACGGCATGTGCTGCAGTTGGAGGAGGCCTCTAAAGCCTACGGTGACAAGGTGATCCTCAAAGGAACCAATATATCCATGGAGCGGGGAGACAAAATAGCGTTGATCGGTGCCAACGGCAAGGGTAAGTCTACGGCTTTGCGGATAGTGGCCGGGACAGAGGAACTCGACGGGAAACGCCGGTTGGGTCACAATGTTTCCTTTACCTTTTACGCACAACATCAGCTTGAATCCCTTAACCTTGAGCATAATCTGCTGGAGGAATTGAAATATGCCAATCCGACGAAGACAGAGACGGAATTGAGGACCGTCCTCGGGTGTTTTTTATTCTCGGGGGAAGATGTCTTCAAGAAGATAAAGGTGTTGTCCGGTGGAGAAAAGTCACGGGTGGCATTGGCAAAGGTACTTTTGTCCCAGGCGAATTTCCTGCTTCTCGATGAGCCCACCAACCACCTGGACATGCAGTCGGTTAATATCCTGATTCAGGCATTGCAGCAATACGAAGGAAGTTATATTGTCGTTTCGCATGACCGGTATTTTGTAGAGTCCATCGCCAATAAAATCTGGTATATAGAAGATAGACAGATCAAGGAGTACCCCGGGACTTACGAGGAGTATAATATCTGGCTGGAGGAGAGGGGCATGGCTGCTGAAGCGGGTACACTTAAAGATACTACCGATTCGAAGGCCGCGCCTGTCAGAGTTGTTGAAAGGAAATCGCCTGATAGCAGTAATCCGGCAGCCCATTCCCAGAAGAAGAAAGTCATTCAGAAGCTTGTCGAAGAGCTGGAACTAAGTATATCTGACCTGGAAATCCGTAAAAAGGACGTAGAGGAACAGCTCGCATCTCCCGATGTTTACAACAATGCCGTCAGGCTATCGGAACTCAACAAAACCTATGTGGATATTAAGCAGAAGCTTGAAAAATCCACCGAAGAGTGGGAAGCAGCGATGATGGAAGCGGAGGAGCTGAGCTAGGTTGGCCTAGTCCTTTGTGAGCGTTATGATTTCCCGTTCGGCATAGGTGAGACTGATTTCTTCACCAACCTGAATGCGATTATTGTTCCGGTAGAAGCTAAAGCGCTGTTTTTTGCTTTTGTCTTCGGCTGTATACTCCCATTCTTTTCCCCGAAAATAAACAGACACTACTTTTCCCGTCCATTTGCTGCGGAAGGCCGATTTGGTGACATGAGCCCTTTCTGGTCTAATCAATGTTCCCTTCGAACGGTTTATCCAATTGACATTTCCGGTGATTTCCGCTACATAGGCAGTGGCAGGTGATTGGTACAGATCCCTCGGAGATCCCTGTTGAACGAGATCGCCTTTGCGCAGTACCACTACACTGTCCGCCCAGGCAAAAGCATCGGCGGCATCGTGGGTAACGAAGATGCAGGAAAGCTTTTCTTTGTGTTTTAATTTGGTTAAAACAGCGGAGAGCCTGTTGCGATTGGGGAGATCGAGGTGAGAAAACGGCTCATCCAGAAGAAGGATTTCAGGCAGGTCGGCTATGGCTTTGGCAATAGCGGTTCGTTGCTTTTCGCCCCCGGAGAGCAATTTGGCCTTCTGATCGGTCACGGAGGTAAGTTGTGTAATTTCCAGCAACTCGTCGACACGTGCTTCGCGGAAGTCCGGGGAATGAAAACGAAGGGCGTAGGCTATGTTCTCCCGGACTGTTTGGTTCGGGAACAGATCAAATTCCTGATGTACAAGCTTTACTTTCTCTGACCCCGGAATGAGTTGATCGTGAACCGACGCCAGCATTTGCTTGTGAAGTCTGACGATCCCGCCGTCTTGCTGGGTGAACCTTCCGAGAATCCGAAGCAGCGTGCTTTTTCCTGAGCCGCTTTCCCCGAGAACAGCCATCCATTCGCCTTTTTTTAGTTGAACCGAAAAGCCATGCAGGGCCGTGGTGTTATTGAAACTTTTGGAGATTTCCTCCGCCGAAAAGAACGACATATCGCGAGTTTTCAAATCATGTGATCCGATGCGAATATATCGTAATCAGGGGAGTTTGTATACATCAAAGGTCTATTATATCCTGCAGGCTGGAAAAGAAAGTTTGAATTTGAGGTATGATTTAGTACTTTTGCAGCTGATTTTTAGGCGCTAGCAACTTGCCGCTGATGATCGGAAGCAGGTCTGACAGGGGTGATAAGAAGATATAAAACAGCCGGCCTTAGTGTGTCCGGGATATAGATAATTACTAAATTTAAACAGGGCCCCTTTTTCTGTGATCAACAGGATAAGGGGCTTGTCAATCATGAATATCGATTTTACAAAATCTTCGGACGGACTAGTTCCTGCAATTGTTCAGGATCATACGACGGGCAACGTATTGATGCTGGGTTTTATGAATCAGGCAGCACTTGATAAAACAAAGGAAGAGGGGAAAGTTACTTTTTTTAGCCGGTCGAAACAAAGGCTGTGGACAAAAGGGGAGACTTCGTCTCATTTTCTCTATGTAAAAGACATCCGGATAGACTGTGACGGAGATACCATTTTGATAAAGGCCGATCCGGCCGGGCCCGTATGTCATACGGGAGCCGATACCTGTTTTGATGAGGTGAACCAGGGAAAGGCTGCGTTTTTAAACTACTTGCAAAAGCAGATCATAAGAGAGAGAAAACGGAATCCTTCGGAGAAATCGTATACAAGTCAGCTTTTTGCAAGGGGTATCAATAAGGTCGCTCAGAAGGTGGGAGAAGAGGCCGTCGAAGTGGTGATAGAGGCGAAGGATGATAATACTGATTTGTTCCGTAACGAGGTGGCAGACCTTTTGTATCACCTTTTGGTATTGTTGGAACATAAAAACGTTGATTTAGACGAGGTAATTGACGTACTTCGTGAACGTCATCATTAAACCATCTTATTTATGAATCTTATTATCCGGTTGGTAATTAGTACACTTTCGGTGTATGCCGCATCCAGAATCCTGAGCGGTGTCGTGCTGGATTCGCTTACTACGGCTATAGTTGTAGCTATTGTGTTGGGTCTTTTGAATACATTTATAAAGCCTGTTTTGCAGCTGCTTGCTTTGCCTATTACCATCCTGACGCTAGGACTTTTCTACTTTGTTATCAACGTGCTGATGATCTATCTGACCGACTATCTGGTGGATGGATTTGCTGTATCAGGGTTCATTACAGCTCTTTTGTTCAGTCTTGTTATATCGCTTATTTCCTGGTTTTTGGGATTATTTCTCGACTAGGATTTCCTTAAATTTCTTGAAATGATCCGAGGTATTGAAGAAATAAGAGATACCCTTGAGAAGTTCCTGGAAACCCGGGTGGATCTCATTCAAATTGAAATGAGGGACAGGCTGGAGAAGGGGATTGTGGTGATGGTATACGGACTTGCAGCCGCAGCGATAGGTGTGATCGCTTTGGTTCTCCTGCTGATGTTGGCTGCCGGACTGCTCAATCAGCTTTTTCAAAGCTGGTATATGGGATATCTTATACTGTTTCTTTTTTTTCTCATTTTGTTCGTACTGTGGCTTTCCTTTCGCACCAGTTGCATGGAGCTGGTCAGGAAAGTGCTTACCGGAGTTTTCAATAGAGAAATAAAATAATACAGGGAGCGATTTTGTGCTGTTCCAGGCATGTTTCGATTTTTTGTTTAAAGTGTAGTCATTCAATCCATTTTACCTATGTCGAAGTTTACTCCAAAAATAGCGAGGCCATTTTCAACGGATACCCGGGAGGAGCTGAGAGAACTTAGCGACAAGTCGGAGTGGTACCGGGATAAACTGGATGCACAGTGGCAGTCGCTGAAGAAAGAAGCGGGTCATGTCGGCGGCAAAGCCCTGGTGATCGGCGGCGTTACTCTGGGGGTTTATTTGCTGATGAATGCCCTTCTTCCTGACGAAAGAAACGACGGTGACGAAGAAAAGGAAGATTTGCCTGCTCCTGAGAAAGTCAAAAGTAGTTCGGTAGTAGGTAGTGCTGTGAAGAGCTTGCTGTGGACGGCAGCTTTGGGTTTCGCAAAAGAAAAGATATCCGATTATATTTCGTCAGAATTTGTAAACAGTAGAGAACGTGAAGGACAAAGTAGCGAAGATATTATCGGACAAAGCCGCCCGGAATAAGAAAGCTCTAGCTGTTTTAATAGATCCGGATAAGATAGATGACGGTACTTTTTTCGCTTTTTTAGAAGCAGCGAAGGCGTCTGATGTGGATTTGTTTTTTGTCGGGGGAAGCCTGATTCTGGACTATAAAATCGACAAGGTTATTGCAGCCATTCGGGAAAGGACCACCATTCCGGTGGTTTTGTTCCCTGGCAATAGTTTGCACATAGAGCCGGGCGCGGATGCGATTCTGCTGCTCTCTCTCATTTCAGGAAGAAATCCCGAGCTTCTGATCGGTCAGCATGTAGCTGCCGCTCCGTTGCTGAAAAGGAGTGGTCTGGAGATCCTGCCTACCGGGTATATTCTTGTCGAAAGCGGCAAGCTTACTACGGTTGCCTATATCAGTAATACTATTCCCGTGCCCTCGGATAAACCGGAAGTTGCTGCCTGTACCGCTCTTGCGGGGGAGATGCTGGGCCTCAGGTATACTTATCTTGATGCAGGCAGCGGTGCGCAGTATCCTGTTTCTCCGGAGATCATCCGGGCGGTAAGGAAGACGGTGAGTGGCCCTATTATCGTTGGCGGCGGGATTAACTCCTATGAAAGAGCCGAATCTGCGTTAGAAGCAGGTGCTGATCTGATCGTCGTAGGCAATGCTTTTGAGGAGAATCCCGGTTTACTGGAAGATATATCTCATTGTGTAAAATCGTTCAATACAAGAGTCGGGGAGGTGAGGCAATTTTAGAAGAAAAAAGACGAATTGTACAAAAATTAGCCAGGGCATTGTTTTCTAAGGAAATTTTAAGTTCTTAAAAAAATACAAACGTAAATGTATTGACAAATACAAATCTTGTATTACATTTGCTCCCGTAACCTATAAATACCAAAAAATGAAAAAAATTATTGCACTTGCATTTGTAGCCGGAATGGTATCATTTGCTGCTTGTACCAGCAAGCCTTCTGAGGAGTCTTCAGCTGATAGCGTTTCTGTTGAAGCTACACTTGATTCAGCTTCTGCTACACTTGATTCAGCTTCTGCTACGCTTGATTCAGCTGCTGCTAAAGTTGATTCAGCTGCTCACTGATCTGCTGAAAAAAGAAACTAATTGGAAAAGCCTTATGAAAATAAGGCTTTTCCTTTTTTATTTGGGTATCAAAATAGCTTGGCGTGAAAAGTACCCGGATAGATCTATCTCAATTTATACCCCAATCATCAGTTGATTACTGTCAGCATCTTCGTCATCTGCATGATTTCAGGCTCGTCATCACGCCTCCAAGGCGAACGCGCCTGGGTTGTTTCTCGGTACGTCCGCCGCAGCAACCTGTGATCCGTATTAACGGCAACCTGAATCCCTATAACTTTCTGATTACCTATCTGCACGAAATTGCGCACTGCGCGGTATATAAATCATGCAAGAGGAGTGTTTTGCCACATGGGAAGGAGTGGAAGCAGACCTTTCGCGAACTTCTTTTGCCTATTTTGAACCCGGAAGTGCTCCCCCGGGATATACTCGGTTGTCTTACTGATTACGCCAGAGATCCTAAGGCCTCAACCGGAGCTGACAGAAATCTCTATGAAGTTCTGAAAAAATATGACGCACCTTCCGAGACAGAAAAAGGAAAAATCCCTTTGATGCATGTAAAAGAGGGGGAGGTTTTCGTTTTTCAGACAAGACTGTTCATCAAAGGGGAGCTGAGGCGTACCCGGGTGTTGTGTACAGAAAAAACGTCGAGTCGCAGATTCACTATTCCCGCTCATGTACTTGTGGAACAACCGGAGCTTTCCTGATCATTTCTGGCGGTGTATGCCGGGTATATTACTCCTGGGACTACTTCCTTTTTTTTCCGGGGCACAAACGCAGTCAGTTTTGCGGGATGGTCTCTGGTATAAGTTAGCCGTCACGCAAAGTGGGGTTCACAAGTTGGATGCGGCTGCATTTAGAAAGATGGGCATTGATCCCCGGCAGGTGAATCCCGCCCATCTGAGGGTATTTGGAAACGGGCCGCAGATGTTGGCTCAGGCGAATAGTGCGCCGCGGCCTGATGATTTGGTGGAGAATGCGATCAGGGTGACCGGCGAAACTGACGGCCGGTTTGATGAGGATGATGCGCTGTTTTTTTTTGCAGAGGCTCCGCATATTGTCGATCATCTTCCTGCTGACGGAAGCTTGTCGCATGTACAGCATATTTATACGGATACTACTTTTTATTTTTTGAATATAGGTACGGTTCCCGGGTTGAGGATAGAGCAGGCTAATGTCTCTCCATCACCTTCTCCCGTGAACGTGTCGGTCTTTGATGATTACTGGTTTCACGAGGAGGAGACTATCAATATACTCAATTCCGGCCGCGACTGGTGGGGAGAATATCTCAGCGGCTCTCCTGTAAACCTCAGGGTCAATTTGCCGGGAATCGTTTCGGAAGCTCCGGTGACGGTGACAGTTAAGGCTCAGGCGGCTGCGCAGGTGACGACCAGGTTTAATTTACTGATAGACGGCACTCTGGTGGGCGACCAGATGGCGGGTACTGTGAGCCCGGGAAGGTATGATCTTAAGGGGCA
>CAZAVR010000024.1:0-17415 GCA_964488435.1 uncultured Cytophagales bacterium
CCGAGGCGGACTGGATATATTGATCCGTGGTGCCGGGTCTGTCAACGCCAGTAATGCTCCCCTGATTGTGGTGGACGGATTCCCTATTTCGGATCTTCAGCAGCCACAGAGCGGCGGACGTTACAGTGCCGGGAGCCATAGTATACTGAACTCCTTTAACCCGAACGATATAGAGTCGATAGAAGTATTGAAAGATGCATCGGCAACGGCGATTTACGGCGCCAGGGCTGCCAACGGTGTGGTGCTGATTACCACAAAACAAGGCAAGGAAGGCAAGCCGCAGGTACAGTATTCTGCCAACTTTTCTTCGCAGAAGTACAGGGACGCTTACGACTTGCTGACAGGAGAAGAGCGTCTGCGTGCCCGCAACGAAGGCCATTATGAATCCTGGCTATTCGAAAACCGCGTGCAGCCTTTTGGCGATCGTACCCTGGCCGAGGCGGAAGCCAATCCGACGGGTGGGATTCCTTTTCATCCGCTTTACACGCAGGAGGAAATAACCAACGCAGGAAAGGGGACGAACTGGTTCGACCTGATTACCAGACGCGGAAGTATCCAGCAACATAACCTTTCGGTTTCCGGTGGCACCAAGTCCACGAAATACATGCTTTCAGGGAATTTTTATGACCACAAGGGAATCATAAAGAACTCCGGGTTGACGAGGTATTCCATCCGCACAAATATCGAGCAGGAGATCAATAAATTTGCGCGGGTAGGTCTGAACCTGACAGCCAGCCAGATCAATAATGACAACAGCCAGATTTCAGGAGAAGGGGCGGAAAACTCGGGAATTATCAGGTCTGCGCTTGAAATGAGTCCGCATATCAAAGCCAGGGACGATTTTGGCAATTATCCCAGAGATCCGCTGAACCCTCTGCGTCCCAATCCGTATTCTTTGTTGACCATTTCCGACAAAGGGAGGGTGGAACGGCTGCTCCTAAACGCATACACAGATATCACACCAGTCAAAAACCTCGTATTTCGTTTAAAAGCCGGTATCGACCGGGGAGCTACCAAGCGTTGGAACTATCTTCCAAGAACCACCTTACACGGGGAGCGAGAAAATGGCCGCGCATCCATAGCGGGGTCTGATCAAAACAGCTATTTGTTTGAAGGTACGGGTAGTTACAATTTTGAACCCTTGTCCGGGCATAATTTCAATGTACTTCTCGGTGCCTCGGCGCAACGTTTCCAGAATTCAAGCGAGTCGATCGTCAATACTATCTTTATGTCGGATGAGTTCCTATGGCATAACATAGGGTCCGGTGCAGGTACCCGATCGGTATCTTCCTCCGGAAACCGCAGCGGATTTTTGTCTTATTTCGGGAGAGTCAACTATAACTATAAAAGCAAGTATCTGCTCACCTTTACCCTGCGCACCGATGGGGCCAGTGTTTTTGCGCGAAACAACAAATGGGGGACATTTCCCTCGGTGGCAGCCGGCTGGAATATGGCAGAAGAGGCCTTTTTCGAAAACATCAGGTCCAATATATCTCAGCTGAAGTTGAGGGTAAGTTATGGTCAAACCGGTAACGCATCGATAGGGAGCAATGCTTTTGCAGCTTACAGGTCCACCAACTCATGGCTCAATGGCAATGACCAGCTGGAGACCGGGGTGGTATTACAACGACTCGAAAATCCCAACCTGAAGTGGGAAACAACGACAGAGACTAACCTGGGTCTTGACGTAAGTTTGTTTAACGGACGTATAGATGCATCGTTCGAATACTACAATCGGGTCATTTCCGATCTTCTGAATGCACATGGTCTGAATTCTTACCATGTCGTCAATAGTATCATGGCCAACGTGGGGGCTACACAAAGCAGGGGTGTGGAGCTTACATTGAACACAGTAAATATTCAGCGCAAAGATTTCCAGTGGAGGTCGACGCTCATCGCCTCGAGATTCAGAGATCGTTGGAAAGAACGTGCGGCGGACTGGAAACCGGCCATTTATCAGAACGATACGGATCCGATACGGCCCATGTTTTACCGGATGTCCGACGGCATCCTGCAGCTCAATGAGCCCGCGCCGGCATCACAACCGAACCTTCAGCCTGGTATGATTAAGATAAGGGACATAGATGGATTGCTCCGCGGAGATGACGGAAATCCTGTCGTTACCGAAAACGGAAGATTTGTGAAGACAGGTAAGCCCGATGGTATCATTGATGATGCGGATTACAAGTTAATCGGGACTTCGGATCCGGGGCTGATCCTTGGTTTTTCCAACACTTTCCGGTATAAAAAACTAAGTATGCTGATCGATTTCAACGGGATGTTCGGAAGGAAGATGGAGGATCCGACATTCACATCTTATGGTCTGGGAGCCGGCGGAGCTTTAAGAACGGTGCTTGACCGATGGACACCGGAAAATCCGTCCACACAGTATCCAGGCTCAAATATGGGACGGTCGATCTTCGGGGTAGGGGACTTTTTCCTGCAGAAAGCATGGTTTGTGAGGCTTCAGAATATCTCGCTTAATTATGATTTCGGCACAGGCCCGCTCAAGCAGTATGTGAAAGGCGTGAGGGTGAGTGCCACCGTCAATAATCTGTTTGTGATTACACCTTACACCGGAATTGACCCGGAAACGGATGCCTACGTAACACCCTATCCCAACGTCAGGACATTTTCACTGGGACTGAATATCTCCCTTTAACCAAGCTCGCTATGAAGTACATCAAATATTGTTTGCTCGTTATATTGACTACCGCCTGTTCTTCGAACCTGGAATATATCAACTACGGAGACATCAATCCGAGTGTTTTTCCAAAAACGGCTTCTGATGCAAAAACACTCGTGAATGCCTGTTATGCGCCTTTTCGTACGAATTACAGTGGCTGCATCCACTCTACCGGGACACCGCAGGGGATCGTGTTTATCGATACGATGACGGAAGTCCTGAGTTGGGGAAACAACTGGCCGGAGCATAATTTTTCGCCTGCAGATCAATATCTCACGCGATTTTATGATCAGTTCTACAACAAAATCAGCCTGATGACCATGACCATAGATCAGATTCAGCATATGGATCTGAACGAAGAGCAGAAAAAGAAATTTATAGCTGAAATACGTTGTCTGAGAGGGTATCTGAGTTATGTTTTGTTTGACCTGTACGGGCCGATAGTGGTTGCACCCATAGAGGTGCTTAAAGATCCTTTGATTGAAGAGCCGCTGGGCAGACTACCCCACCATGAAATGGTCGCTTTCATTGAGGAAGACCTAAAGGCTGCTGCGGCAAATCTGACGGCGCCGGCCGCAAGTGAATACGGAAGGGTAAATTCGGCCCTGGCCAGGATGATTCTGATCAGGCTGTATTTACATGAAAAAAGATGGAACGATGTGGTTAAGGTCGCGGACGAAATCATTTCCATGGGGCATTACTCCCTGGACAGCGACTACGTGGGCATGTGGGGACTTAATGGGGCAAAATCAAGCAAGGAAGTGATCTGGGCCATTCCGTGTGACTACGAAGGACTGAATTTCAACGAATGGCATTACGCGGCCGTACCTTCCAATTATCCCGGATTCAGTGGTTTCGGGCCTACAAGCAGTACCTGGTGGTTTTACGACACTTTTGAGGCCAGGGATGTGAGAAAGACCAATCTCATCGCCGAGTATACCGGTGTGGACGGCGTGGTGTACAACAGGAGAAATCCGGGACAAACCCTGATACGCGGGCCAAGACCCATCAAAATGGATCTGGATGCGGGCAGACCGGGCGGTTCTTCAACGGTAGACTGGATTTTGTACCGTTATGCCGACGTACTGCTATCCAAGGCGGAAGGTATCGCCAATGGTACCGGTGCGCCGAATGAAGAAGCCATTGCTCTGGTAAACCTCATCAGGAAGCGGGCAGGACTTGAGGGGGTGAAGTTGTCGGATTACAGTTCGCTGGCTGCTTTTAATAACATGCTGCTCACCGAAAGGAGTCACGAATTCTGGGCGGAGAACGGCCAGTATCGCGCCGATCTGATACGTCACGATAAATTTGTATCCAGAAGTAAAGAAGTCACCGGCTCTATCTACACCAATAAAAACAAAGAATTGCTCCCCTTTTCCGTTGCCCGGATATCCGAAGGAAAAGGGAAATTCATTCAAAACCCAGGCTATAACTAGGTAAAGATGTTGAAAACCAGAAAAATGGACAGGCGGAAGTTCCTTGCTTACGGCTCCCTGTCTGCCGTACCGGTCATCGGTTTGTCCCATGCTGCTGTTGCAGGCGATCCTGTTTTGAGGACTGCAGGCCAGGAACTACATGCAGAAAAGGGAGAGAACATGCTCGGGGCCTATGGGCCATGGGCCAACGGACTTCATGACAATACTTTGGGAGCAAGTTCCTTCCTTCAAAAAAAGCAAACGGATCCTGCGAAATGGAGAAAGCAGGCCCTGGAGAAAGTGCGTCACCTTCTTGCGCCTCCCCATGTTCCTGCGATACCCAACGTTTCTGTGATCGGCGAATACCGCTATGACGGATTGCTGATCAGGAAACTGGCCTGGCAATTGCCATTTGGTCCCGTAACCGAAGCCTATTACCTGGTTCCGGAAAAAGCCGGCGGTCGCTTGCCCGGGATAGTCGCCCTGCATGATCATGGAGGCAATAAATACTTCGGCAAGGAAAAGATCGTGAATACGGGGCAACCTAAACATTCCATGCTCGTAAAACACCAGGACGATTATTACAGTGGCCGTGCCTGGGCCAACGAGCTGGCCAAACAGGGATACGCCGTGCTCGTACACGATACATTTCTGTTTGAAAGCCGGAAAATAGCGCTTGCCGATGTGCCCGTATCCATCAGAATGGGGGTGGCAGACGTAGGCCCGGACCAGGATACAACGGCCATACAGGCTTACAACCGCTGGGCGGCACAGCACGAACACATCGTCGCCAAATCGCTCTTCAGCGCAGGAACAACCTGGCCGGGGGTATTTTTGACTGACGATCAGGTTGCGCTAAGCATCCTGTCCTCCCAAAAAGAGGTCGATGCTACAAGGATCGGCTGTTGCGGGTTGTCGGGCGGGGGACTCAGGAGTGTGTTGCTGGGAGGACTGGATGCCCGTATAAAGGCGGCTGTTTGTGTAGGCATGATGACCACCTGGAAGGACCTTGTCCTGCATCATAGCTTTACGCATACCTGGATGATGTTCATGCCGTTGATGGCGCGCGAAATGGAGTATTCGGAAATATTTTCGTTACAACTTCCTTCTCCACGCATGGTGCTGAACAATTCAGAGGATGGACTGTTTGATTTAAACGAGATGAAGCGCGCGGACCAGCGCCTGAGACAAGTATATGAAAAGGCGGGAGCCTCGGACAAATATACCTGTGAGTTTTATCCCGGCATCCATAAGTTTGATCTGTCCATGCAGCGATCGGCCTTTGGATGGTTTGATAAGTGGTTGAAGACTTAAAGCATGTTTATGAAAACCCGAAGACTTTTTTTTAAGCAAAGTATAGGTACCATTGCGCTTCTGGCGGGATATCGTCCCGCCACCGCCGGTGGGTTATTGGTCGGAGACAGTACCCGTGGATTTGACCTGAGACCTGAAGCAGAAGAGAAACTTTACCAGTTCGTGTCCGCCAACAACGGCGCAGGTCCGATGTGGGGGAATGGCATGACGACTGTGGTAAGAATAGGCACGGATGTCTTTGCCAGCGGGCTGGAGACGGTGGCAGAAGTCAAAGGGCTGAGCAATTGCCGGTGGATGCTTTTTAAACGGTATAAGTCGGGCTGGAAACTGGAAGCAAAAGATCCTGTGAACCTCACCCGTGAGCCGGCGTCGTTGGCCGTTTATGACCATCAAAGGTTGTTGATGACCGTAAATCCCAAACAGGCTGATGCCTGCACGGAATATTGCCTTACCCACCCTGAAATATTAAGTTTTGATAAAGAAAATCCGCATCATCCTTCCGCTCGGATCATTCCTGAGTGGAAGAACAACCCCGGTTTCAATGACCATTCTTACCGATCGTTTTCTGTGGACCGTCAGGGAAAGGAAATGATTCTTTTTCAAAACTACATGTATCACCATGCAGAGTGGAGTTTCCGGGACAAAACCGGTCGGTGGGTAGCCAGCGATGCATTGCGGTGGCCGGTTGAAACTTACGGAGGAAAGGAAGTGCCGTTGCGGCTCTGTTACAGCAATGTCGCGATAAAGAACAGAAAGGTCTTCTTTTTTGCAAACGCGGACGTAGTAGAACCCGTGGAGGAATGGAAAGCGCATAAACTGGCGGTTTCAGGATCGAAATGGGACTATGTTTTCAGGCGTTTGTTCTTCTCGTGGAGTGATGACATCACCAAAGGGAAGTTTCATTCCTGGATAGAGATCGCCAATCGCGACAAGACGGCAGGGAATATGCGCAACCAGGATCTTTGGCTGGATGCAAAAGGTAACGTCCACCTTCTGTGGACCGAAATGGCGATTGATGAGCGTCTGCGAGACAAATTTTTCCCGGAGGAGAAGCAGGAGCGGTTCCTGAACTATGCGGTCCTGACGGAAGGGAAAATACGTACCAAGACCTCGTTACTACGCAGCAGGGAGGGCGACCGGGATACTTTTATTCCTGGCCAGGCGAGGTTTCAGGCGACTCCGGATGGCCGGCTTTTCGTCGTATACTATGTAGGCGGACGCCGTGAAGACGGCAGCAGGGTTTCCGAAAACCGCCTGGTGGAGGTGAAGGGCGACGGAACTCCGGGTCCTGCGAAATTAATCCCTTTCAGGCAGCCATTTACGAGTTTTCAAACAGCCAATGAGCGGGCCGGGTGCACGCCATCATTTCAGCTGGATATGCTGGGCGTACAGGAAGGGAATGAAAATACCATAAGCTATGCCTGCGTTCGTATTGTCTGAGTTCTATACATGCGGAAGGAAGAGGGAATAAGGGGAGTCGTGATCATGAAGCGAAAATACCGGCACCCGGGAGTGGTCAGCCAGCCGGCCAGGGATGGTGGTATTTTCGCGCCTTCCGCTCGGATTTATTTTGTATGTCGACCGCGTAGCAAGGAGTCATGTCGACCGTAGCGGAGTGTCATGTCGACCGCAACGGAGCGTCATGTCGACCATAGCGGAGACATCTCCTATTTATACCGCACCTCGCCTGAATATTGGTAATTGTTGCCCTCCGGCCACCTAATCAAGAGAATTCACCAGCACATAATACTTATAGGCCACCAGCGCTTTTTCCATCTTCGTGAATGTCAAAGGATCTTTCCTGTTCACTTTCGGGAGCAATGCCTTGTTCAATTTGTTGAGCATCTTAAAGAATTGTTTTCTCATGTGTATTTTCGGTTTGGAATACTATGATCAGAAGGATTTGTCATCAATAATCATACCAGTTGGGTTACACGGAAGCGGGTATTGTGTATGCAGAAGTTGTGAGCCTATTTTAGAAAGATACGAAAATTTTTTGAATAAAACAAGGGGTGGGGGGAGAACGTCAGTTCAAGAGTTAGATTAGTTCGGGGGAGTTCGGGAGTTAGTCAGTTCAAGGGAGTTCGAGAGTTAGACTAGTTCGAGGGAGTTCGAGAGTTATTTAGTTCTTCCTAACTATTGAACTCATGAAAAAGCTTTCCGGGTACGGTAATTTCTAACTATTGAACTTATGCAAAAACTCTTTCCCTGCACGCTACCTCCAACTTTTGAACCGATGAACAAGCTGTCTAAGTACGGTAATTCCATTAACATGCCTTTCAAGCGATAGGGTCCGGCAGCTCGACTGGGAAGTGATCACGTTCGTATTTATCGATCAGGATTCCCAGGATTTCGAGTTCGTCGCCTTCCGCGCTACCGGGTGTGGCGTCGAATATTTTTTCAAGCCTTTTTAGTGCCTGTTGATAGTCTTGTTCTGTTTTTATCGGCTTCAGTTGCATGTTGTAAGATGTTGTTGGCGTCTGTTTTGTCGTAGTCGGCATGTGTGCAGATGGAATACCCGGAGTTTCCGTCGTGCCTTTTGCTATGACAATCAGTTAATTAGTGTGCTTGTTGAACAAAGTTACTATGAATTTCCCAAAACGGGAAATACGCCTTTTGGGTTCTTGATATACCGTCCGATAGTTTTAAAGTCGATTTCTCCGTAAAGTACGTCGATGGTAAGATGATCGACGTTTACCGGTATGCGGTGCCAAGGTTTAAGGCTCAGCGAAGTTTCTCCTGCCAGTTTTAAAGAAGAAAAGGCTCCGGCTTATTTCAAGTACTATTTCGGGGTAGATGCCACTGTATTCGCCGAAAAAGCCATCCGTCTGGATAATAGTGGCTTTTTAACTAACTTCTGAGCGCTTGCGGCGAGTTAGCCGTTTGCAGAAGTCTTCGGAGGTATCGGTTTGGAAATTGCCGGAAAGAAGTTGCTGCACCGGGTTTGCGTTGGCGTTTTCGAGTGTCGCGGAGTGGACGGGAAAGCGGTTTCTGAGCAAGTTCACCCTGAGTTCTTCAAAGGGAAGTCAGAGCCGTCTGCTCAAAATATAAGATAAATTTTAGAGAATATTGAATTATTTGATATATTGGGAGTTTGAATAACCCTCTATCGTAATGCCTTCTTTAGAATTAAGTGATGTGATTTTGTGTAAGTCGTTCCTGGCTGTGCGCCGGAGGGAGGTGGTTTGGGTTGATTTGGTGGTGGGAGGGGAGGGATTTGATGAGTGGAGTAAAAAATAGTGCGCAACACTGGTAATGTTAATATGACTGAAGTGTGCGTATAGGCTCTAGCAAATAAGGGGTTATTTGTCTATTTTAGACCTACAAAGCTCAACAAAATATAACTACAATATGGCAAACAATGAAATAGAGGGGTTGGTGAGACAAACGCCTCAAATACTTACAACGATTTATGGAGACCTTGCTCAACCAGCTGTTAAAAAGGTAGGAACGGCATTAGAAACTGTTTTTGAATTTAGCACTTCAATTCTTTTGCCTATCAAATTACTAAACGAAAAGTTTAAATTGAACTTTGAAAAAAGACTTAACGATTATAAAGAAAAATTAGAAAAAGTGCCGGATGAGGACATTTGTGAGGTTAACCCGCAAATAGGAACACCGTTAATTGAAAAATTGAGCTATACAACAAATGACGAAATCGCTGATTTATTTACAAATCTTCTCACAAAAGCAAGTTCAACCAAAACCGTAAACCTTGCCCATCCTAGTTTTGTTCAGTTGGTCGAAAGGTTATCAGTTGACGAAGCAAGAATTATTAAAAATATAAAAGGAAAAGAATTTATACCCTGTATTACTTTCAGGGCACATATGAAAGAAAAAGGTTTCATTGAAATTTTAAAAAACGGTACAATGCTTCAGTTTGATATTGAATTATTATTTCCTAAAAATATTTCTACTTACCTAGACAACCTTACTTCAATGGGTGTGTTGAATATTTCTCATGGACTTCATAAGATGGATGACAATATATACGCCCCAATTTATGAGAAGTATGGTTACGACAAAGTCAGTGAAAGTTATTCAAAAAATGACCGATTTGGTCGTGTTGAAAAGATAAGAAGTTATTATCAAATCACCGACTTTGGAAGAACATTTATACGTGCTTGCAATTCAATAGAAAAATAAAGGCGACCGGTAACAAGGTATTGACAAAAGCGGGGCAGAGCTGCTTCGATCGTATATTTTTGATTCAGCATTTGTTTAGCAATTGAACCGCTCTGGCGATCCTGTTTGTGCTGAAAATCTTAGCCTTCGGCAATACCAGAACGTTATTCCTTACCATAAAACCGACAAAAGTCAATAACATAATGCCAAGACTGACACAAATAACAATAGAAGGGTATCGTTCAATTTGCAACCAAATTGTAATCAATTTTCCTCAGAACAAGCCAGTTATTTTAATAGGCGAGAACAATACCGGTAAATCAAATATTATCCGTGCAATCGAATTGATGTTCGGCGAGTTTCATCCAAAGTTCAAAAAACTTGAAGATTACGATCATTACAATCGTAATACCGAAAACCAAGTAATTATTGAAGCGCGTGTTTCAGGTTTGATAGGAACATTAACCTATAATTATAGAAATATAACGCCTTGTAATGGATTTATATTTCGCTCAAACAAAGGAAGGGATAATGACTATGTTGGTATTCAATCAGCTGACGGAGCTGAAAACCAATATGTGAGAGGAGAACTTAGAGAAGAGCTTCTGTGTATTGTTGTTAATTCCGAGCATAATCTTAATTTCCAATTGAGCTACTCCTCAAAGTATACTTTGCTTTCTAAAGTAACAAAAGCTTTTCACGACAAACTTGTAGAAGATGAAAAGCGTGTTGAGGTGTTGAAGGGATTTTTCGAAAGTATAAAGGCCACTTTTTTGGAAGTTAAGGAATTTGAAATATTTAACTCAAATATGTCATCCATTGCGAACTCTTTTATTTCAAATATGACCCACGCTCTGGCCTTTGACTTTTCTGCATACGACCCAAGTAACTATTTCAGGACTTTACGAGTTCATCCAACCGAAGATGGTCAAACTAGAGCATTTGAAGAATTGGGGACCGGACAACAACAAATTCTTGCTCTTTCTTTTGCTCACGCCTATGCAAAATCATTTTTAGGGCAAGGACTTATTTTTGTTCTTGACGAGCCGGAATCACACCTACACCCATCGGCACAGAAATGGTTGGCAAAAAAAATGTTCCAAATGGCTGAAGACGGTTTGCAAATTTTAATTACTACCCATAGCCCTTATTTTATTGACTTAAACTATCTTGATGGAATTAATTTAGTTCGAAAAGATGATGAGACAACATACATTGTAAGCAATGATGCTGAATCTCTTTGTGATTTTTGCTTAAAAACAGGTTCAAATGCCAACAAAGCAAATGAAGACACAATAATTCCATTTTACGCTAACAATTCAACTGCACACATATTATCAGGATTTTTCGCAAACAAGATTGTTCTTGTGGAGGGTCTGACAGAGGAGTTGGCATTACCTATTTACCTTGAGAGACTTGGATTTGACCCGACGGAATTTGGTATTGAGATATTAAGTGTTGGTGGTAAAGGTAATCTTGCCAAATGGTGGAGATTATTTACACTTTATGAAATCCCAACCTTTGTTTGCTTTGATAATGATGGAAAACGAGATGACGTAAACGGAGTAAAACGAAAGGATGCATTAAAGGCAATTGGTATTGCTGACGACGAATTAGAAGGAATAATAGGGATAGATGATTGGTTAATTTCCGACAAGTATTGTGTTTTTGGTAACGACTTTGAAACTTCAATGCGAGCTTCTTTTCAAGATTATTCCGAAGTAGAGAAAGCAGTAGCTGAACAGCTCGGCAGTAGTTCGAAAAATTTGATTGCACGTGAAACAGCAAAACGGATAGACCTGCCAACAGAAAGTGAGGGAACACAACAACTTCAAATTCTAATTGAAAGAATAAAGCGGCTAGAGATGTAAATACAAATGATTAAGGCATAACAACCGCTGTGCGTAAGCTGGGGTTTCTGGCTTCGTCGGACAGGAATGTGCTACATTTGAAGGTCAGTACTAAAGATGCTGTCTGAGTGTAACATCAATATTTCAAGTCAGTGCGAGCTCTTTGGAGGTCTCAAAATCACCTCCCACCCAATAACCCTTTCATCATCGCCACCATCTCATCCTTCTCCTTTACCATCCTTTCGTAGAGAGCGATCTTTTGATTGTGAAGTTCGATGATTTTGTCTATCGGATTGATAGTGCATTTATATTGTCCGGCATAAGCTACGGCCTCGTCATTTAGTGTGAAGGTATTGGCGATAAAGTTCACCGCATTTTCCTCATCAAAATTCTTAATGGCTTCCACAGGAATTTTCAATATGGCGGATACCTGTTTTAGAATGGCGTCGTCGATGGTTTCCTTTTGCTCGATGAGGGAAACTTTCTGCTGGTTCCAGTCTTCGCCCAGCTCCCAGGCTAGTCCTTCTTGTTTGAGGTGTAGGCTAAGCACCCGGCGCCTTTTTTACTTTCGTAACCAGGTTTCCAAGTGCTCGCCTCCAAACCGTACGTACATCTCTCAATGTATACGGCTTTCCACTATTATCTTCAGTCCAGCTTTCCAGCGTGTATCTTTCTATGACATGAATAGCAGACGGCCATCGTTTTCCTCTTACGTGCGATCATCATGATTTCCCATTTCTTTTTTCCTTTCAATTCCCTTAGTTTACGAACGTGATGCATCTGTAAGTCTTGCTCAAATTTACATATTTCACAATACCTGGCTTTTAACCTGTCGATCAGACTGGTTCGTGCTGTGATGTAGGCTGTGTTGGGCATATTCTCTACTCCGTGGCTTTTCACCAGCCGTTTTCTTTTGAAGCTGTGTTTAGCAAAGATATTTCTTTTTAGCTCTCCTTTGCGATTGTAGTAGGTGACGGCAAAATCCTTTTTGTATCGGTATTTTGCGCGGACCTTCCCAATTGAACACCTGTATTTTCGGCCGAATGTCTTATACATGCTGTATTCCATGATGTACCGGAAACTATGCAAGGAAGAGGCGTTATTGGCTATCGAGTAGTAATTGGCAAAACCTCGGACTTCAGCATTGTAATTGTTGAGTATTTCCAGATCGTCATTGTGGAGTAGCTTCCCTCTGCCGGTGGGTTTCCATTTTTCAGTCCCGTTACGCTTGACCAGCTTCATGGCCCGATAATCCAGCAGCCGTTTACGGACTGTGGCTGTTGGCATGGTCAGTACTACCTTTCCGTTGTAGGCCCGTCTGAGGGCCCCGGTTGCCTTGCTGCGTTTTGGATCTTTGCATTTTCGGACATGGATGTGGTAGCCAAGGAATTTGGCCGGCTTTTGTGCATGTGTGATCAGCGTCTTGTCGGGCGAGAGTTTTAGTTTTAGTTTCTCTGCCAGGAAGCAAGCAAGGTCTTCCTTGATACGCAGGCTGTCGTCTTTGCTGCCGATTACGCCGATAAGGAAATCGTCAGCATACCTGACGTACTTCATTCTTTTATAGCCGCAGTCCATGCCGTCAGTGTAAGGCAAGGTAATCTTTGTACGCTCAATCGTTTTGATCCTTTCCTGCCATGTTTCCTTGAGGTGGTTATCGGGATTCTCTTTGAGCTTGCGCGATAAGTAGATCCTTTCCATAGATAGGCGGTTGTACGCAGGGTTAACCACCCTCCTTTTACCGGTTTGGAACCGTTGGTCGTACTCCTTAAGGTGTTTATCGAACTTGTCCAGATAGATATTGGCCAAAAGCGGGCTGATGATCCTGCCCTGGGGCGTTCCGCTGTATGTGGGACGGAAGGTTTGGTTATGGATGTATCCGGCTTTGAGGAATTTGCTGATCAACCTCAGGAAGCGTTCATCCTTAATGCGCAGCCCGAGCATATTGATGAGTACCTTGTGGTCGATGTTGTCAAAGAAGGCCTCAATGTCCCCTTCTATAAACCATTTTATACCTGTGAAACGATTTTGCACTTGTTTAAGGGCGGTATGGCAGCTTTTCCCGGGCCTGAACCCGTGTGAGCTGGCTTCGAACTGTGGTTCGAATATGGCTTCCAGCAACATGCGCACTACCTGTTGGACGAGCTTGTCGTTGAAGGATGGGATACCTAGCGGTCGCGTCTTCCCGTTGGCTTTTGGAATATAGATCCTTCGTGAGGGTTGTGGTTGGTAGGTCTCGGTTCGCAAAGTATGGATGAGATTCCTGATTCGGTTCAAGCTGGTGCCGTCAATGGTTTTTTCATCTGTACCGGGAGTCATGTTTCCCGGTTTAGCGTAAATGCGCTGGTAAGCCAGATGGAAGAGGTCTTCCCTGAAGAGGTTTCGGTATAGACGGTAATATTGGTAAGAAGGGTCGAGGCTGTGTCTGGCCAGACTGTTTAGTAATGCTGCCGGATTTCTCAATGTCTCTCACATTTTCCGTCAGTACTTGCTAAACGATAATAGCTGCTTCCCTTTGCCATGTACAGGGCTTTCCCCTGCTCTGACTACTACGGAAGCTCCGTTGCCCTGCCGGATATTCAGAAGCCGATGCTTCATAGCTTTTGGTGCGCGTTCCGGTTTAGGCAATCCCCGTTTACTCACTTGATAATAGCTTGATAGATTTTCGGATATGTTTTCCGTCCTTTTCTGCTTATTGCAGCTACGCTGTAACTTATTCCAGCCGTGTATCCTGCTCAACTGGACATACGTTGTTACAGTGCGGCATTTACAGATACCTTGCGCCGCAGGTGCGAGGCCCCCCGCTTGGACTAACATTGAATCAGTTTGGATTTTATCCTCATATCGATCTTTCATCTTGACATTCAGTCGCAGGATGGCATCTTCCTGACTTATGCCTTCTCCGGCATGCTGCACTCCCCTTTGGGTTTCCCTTCAGGATAAGCCGGATGATGACAGGCTATTGGAATACTTTGCCTGGTACTTGCTAATGTACAATTATCAAATGGCCTATACGGGCGCACTCAGCATTTCCCGGAAGCGTTTGATGTTGCGGCCTTGGTGTACTCTTTGGGGGTCTGTCATAGTAGTATGGGTTTGAGGTCTTCGGGTGGCTTGGCGAAGGATTGCACTAAGATAGGGGTTTCGGGGGAGAAAAGTGTGGGGGAGGGGCCTCAAATTTTGAGGTGAAAGGGAGGAGGCCACGAATGCACGAATTAGTTGTACCGCAGCGGCGGAGCGGACCGTCCGGTGAATTTGTGGCTAATTTTCTCTGCGCTTACTGATTAGGGGCGGTTTCGCTAGCGATCTCCTCACGGATCTTGGCTACGTAATCGGGAGTAACCTCCAGAACATCACAGATTTCCGCGTTGGCATAACCCCTCCCGGATCATATTGCGGACGGCCTTTTCGGTTGTTTCCCTCTTTCCCTTCTCTACGAAGACATCTGCAGTACTCATAACTGTTCTTTTAAAGTTAGCAAGAAACGGCTTTCGGATGGGAAAGCAACGGTGGTGGTTACCTCAATTTCGAATAAAATTTGGGTCGGCCACGAATGCACGAATTAGTTGTACCGCAGCGGCGGAGCGGACCGTCCGGTGAATTTGTGGCTAATTTTCTCTGCGCTTACTGACTAGGGGCGGTTTCGCTTTTGATCGCCTCGCGGATCTTGGTCACGTAGTCAGGAGAAACTTCCAGAATATCACAGATTTCTGCGTCGGCATAACCCCGTAGGATCATATTGCGGACGATCTTTTCTGTATTTTCCCTCTTTCCCTTCTCTACAAAAACATCTGCTGTACTCATAACTGTTCTTTTTATGTTTGTCGGTATTTCTTCCAGGAGTTCAATAATCTTTTCTTCCTCTAGCTCGCTTACTTCAAATGTATAAACAAAAAGAGTAGTCTGCAAGTTCTGCTGCGCATCCATTGCCAGCGCTAGTATTTTTGGAATCCACTCTACCAGTTGCTCCTTTAACTGACTGTATTTCAATGCCAGGAGTGACGCTTGCAAGAATTTGTTCTCTAACATCTTAATGTCTTCATCCGGGATCTCCCCCAGATCGTGGTAGATATAATCGTACTCCGGAATAAAGGGGCGCAGTTCCTCATCCAGATTTTTGTAAAGGGTGACCAGCGTCCGATACCGCCATTTTTCTTTTCCATGATATAACAGAATCGGGATGATGGGGGATAGCTTCTTGTCTTGAGCGATTTGCTTGAGATGGCCGGAAAAGAGGTAGCTTCCCAGCTGAACCGGCGTGAACCTCTCCGGTTTGCTTTTGTGTTCGAGCAGTAGAGAGATTTTCAGTTCTTTGCTACTGCTTTTTGAACGACAGGTGTATACGATGTCACTGATTGTTTTTTTCAATTCCTTGGAAATATAAGTATCCGGTAGCTGGGTGAGAGTTGATAAATCTAAAAGTCCCGCTATATGTCTTGGCAGACAGTGTCTAAAGTAGCTTACGGCTATTTCTTTGTCGGAGAGAATAGCTCTAAGGAATTTATCGTGTATGGAAGCAATGTCAGTCATGTGTGTATGTATAGTGAGTGTGAGGTAAAGATACGGCTTTCCGGGGAGAAGGTAATGTGGGGGATTACCTCAATTTGGTAATAAATTTAAGGAGGCCACGAATTAGTGGTACCGCGAATTGTGGTGTTGCCAGCCAACCGTCCCGACGTCCAGGAGAGCAAAAATTCGTGAATTAGTGGCTAATTTTCTGTGTACTTACTGATTGGGGGCGGTTTCACTTTTGATCGACTCACGGATGCGGGCTACGTAGTCCACCGTCACTTCCGCCGCAGAAGCAATCTGCTCATCAGAAAGCCCTGATAACCTCACCAGGTTGCGGACGATCTTTTCGGTATTTTCCCTCTTTCCTTTTTCAACAAAAATATCCAATGTGTTCATAACAGTATTTTTTGTGTTTACCGGTACATCTTCCATAATTCTAATAATTCTGTCCTCTCTCAAACTGCTTACTCCAAAGGTATAAACAATCAGGTTGCTTCGCAAGTTCTTCTGCGTATCCATTGCCAGCGCTAGTATTGTTGGAATCCACTTTAGTAACTGCTCTTTTAAATGACTGTATTTCAACGCAAGCAGCGAGGCCTGAAGGAATTTATTATCCAATAGCTGAATGTCTTCATCCGGGATCTCCCCCAAATCTTGGTAGATATAATCGTACTCCGGAATGAAAGGGCGTAGTTCATCATCGAGGTTTTTGTAGAGGGTAACTAAAGTTCGGTACCGCCACCTTTCTCTTCCATGGTATAACAGAATAGGAATAATCGGCGATAGCTTCCTGTCCTGCGCAATTTGCTTGAGATGGCCGGAAAAGAGGTAGCTTCCCAACTGAACCGGCGTAAACTTCTCCGGCTTGCTTTTATGTTCAAGTAGTAAGGAGATTTTCAGTTCTTTACTGCTGCCTTTCGCACGGCAAGTATATACGATATCGCTTATTGTTTCGCGGAGTTCTTTCGAAATGTAGGAGTCCGGGAGTTGGGTGAGGGTTGATAAATCTAAAAGTCCCGCTATATGCCTTGGCAGACAGTGTCTAAAGTAGCTTACGGCTATTTCTTTGTCGGAGAGAATAGCTCTAAGGAATTTATCGTGTATGGAAGCAATGTCAGTCATGTGTGTATGTATAGTGAGTGTGAGGTAAAGATACGGCTTTCCGGGGAGAAGGTAATGTGGGGGATTACCTCAATTTGGTAATAAATTTAAGGAGGCCACGAATTAGTGGTACCGCGAATTGTGGTGTTGCCAGCCAACCGTCCCGACGTCCAGGAGAGCAAAAATTCGTGAATTAGTGGCTAATTTTCTGTGTACTTACTGATTGGGGGCGGTTTCACTTTTGATCGACTCACGGATGCGGGCTACGTAGTCCACCGTCACTTCCGCCGCAGAAGCAATCTGCTCATCAGAAAGCCCTGATAATCTCACAAGGTTACGAACGATTCTTTCGGTTTTTTCCCTTGTCTTAAACCCCTATAAACTGGACTGATTTTTCTAAAAGGTTAGCTAGTTC
>CAZAVR010000025.1:0-17183 GCA_964488435.1 uncultured Cytophagales bacterium
CCGGCGAAAACTACTACACATCACTAAAATGAGAAGAACAGGCACATTAAAATATAACTATTCCGCGAAATCGAATAGTATTACAATATAACTTTTCTAATTTACTGACATAATGTCATTTTGCACTATTCCTATGGGGCTGCGAGAGACCGTATTGTCTAAATCCGACAGACGACTGACGTATCCTGAAAGGATGAACACCTACGCTTCGCACCAGAAGAGATTGGACATCAGTCGGAGTATAAATCAAAAGAATAGCAGCGTACCGACTTTCAGAGAAAGAACAAAGGGCTAAAGATATGCAGCATAGTTTATCTATATTTACACCCTTTAATCGTATTTATACAGGTACTTATAGAAGTATCGTATTCAGCACAATAGTAGTACTATATTCTGTGCTATAAAAGATACTATATTCAATTCACAAATGTAAACTGCATGAAAATAAGCGATTTATTTAACTATATTATTATCAATAGTTTATCTCAACATACTACAACTTATTACAGCACTGAATTACATACAAATTATAACACTAGAAAAAGACGGAGAAAAAATTAGCATTTAGGGAATATTGCAATAAACAGACAATGGGATCGTTTCGAAAATATCCAAGAATACAGTACTGGTTCCAATACCATATCTATTACTGGTTAAAGGTCCGGAAAATGGCATCTGAACCAGCCCGATCGCTCTCCAAACCCCCAACACTTCAAATCGTTTATTTAACAACGCAGAGCGCAAATTCCGCATCAAAAAGTACAGTTTCCAAACCTTAAACAGACACCGATACCTATACCTAAACAGCACCTGAAAGTAAATTCGATGGCTTCAACTATAATATAACTATACAGACTTCTAGTTATAGACAAACTATTGTATTACCAATACTAATCATACTACACTATTATAATTTTACCAATAGCACTATTCATCAACTCCAGAATTGGCTGTACGAAATTTTTCGGCCTTGGATACTGTACAGCGAAATCTGATGTATGCAGGAAGCTAGCGTAAACAGCCATCCTTCTACCCTATTTCAATGACGCTGCAGGACCGGAGTCAGAAACTTACCTCTCCTTCGATGAGTACACCACCACTTGGAAGATCCGCTATGTCTGTCAGAAGGAAGAATTCCACTGTTAGTGTATTGAATCAAAAATAGGTGTTAAAACAGTGTCATTAATAGTACAAATTACAGCATTCAATAGGACCTTTTACAAGCACCTATTATAGTGTGTATTAAGATGCTATAATAAGTACTCTAATAAGTACTCTAATCAGCACTAAAATAACTACTATTTACTTGCATAAATATGTCCACTAATCTGAGCGATCACAGGAATAATTAGTGCTATTTCAAGCACTGTAAATACACTGTTTTTCATACTACTATTTACACAAATTACAACACTAATATAAGTACTTATATATACACTATTATTCATGCTGATAACAGTATATATTTTACTACTATTTACACTATTTAATCCAGTGCAGAATGTGCTATTTCCGGGCGTACAAAGCGGCGTCACTGGCGGAGAGAGAAGTACAGCACAGGGCTGATAAGCAAAAGCCTGAAGTGATTAATTCCGCTACAAATATTCAGTATTTTCTCAGAATTTTTTGTGATATACGTTTGCATATTTGCAAATAATGCATATATATATCGGCATAGAGGTTGTAATTAATATTTTGATTTACAGTAAATTAATTACAATTATAAGCACTTAATTAACACCTTGTTTCAGTATCACTATAAGTATTCCTATCAATATTTGTTTATGTGCGATAAATAGTATTAATTGCGACACTAATTAAAATATTCAAATCAACCCTGTATGGCAGTTTTTTTAATAGGTGGGATCAAAGGTGGAACCGGTAAATCCACAATCGTTGAGAGTTTCACTGTATGGCTTTCCCGGAAGGGATTCGATGTGTTGCTGGTTGATTCTGACGAGCAGGAAACTGTGAGTGATTTTACAGCCTGGCGCGAAGCATCCCTTGACGGTAACATCGGATATACACTGGTACAGCTGAACGGATCAAACGTAAGGAAACAAATTGAAGCCCTCAGACCCAAATACGATCACATCGTTATCGACACAGGTGGACGAGACACTTCAAGCCAGCGTGCCGCACTTATCTCTGCCGATGTCGTGCTGATTCCGTTCCAACCCAGGAGCCACGACATCTGGACCATCGAAAAAATCAACGTTCTCCTGGACGAGATCCAATCCGTTCGTCCCACACCACTTAAGGTATTTTCTTTTCTCAATCGTGCAGACATTACAAGTTCAGACAACAGGGAAGCTGTTCAGGTATTGGAAGAACAGGAAAGTATGATCTTTTTACCGGCCTTGGTGAAAAACCGCAAGGCCTATCCCAATGCGGCCAGTAAAGGATTGACGGTTTTTGAAACGGATGTAATTGATCAGAAAGCCGTAGAGGAAGTAAACGAATTATTCACAACTATTTTAAATTATGGCAATAAGTAAAAGACCACCTTTGCGCAAAGCGGTCAGCGAAGCTGATATTGACGCAGTAATCAGCAAGGGAAGCACTGTGATCAAGGATGTTAAGCCGGATATGGTGAAACATTTCAATATACGTCTTACCAGTGACATCCTGTCGCAAATAGATCGCCACAGGGAACGCAGACCCCGCAAGCCTGGAAGCCCCAAACTTGGCATATCCACCCACGACTGGATAGTCGAAGCAGTATTGGAAAAGCTTGAAAAAGAAAACAAATCGCTGAAACGCTCCTGAGCAAATTATTGCAGCACTTCTTCCAATGACAGTTTTGAATGAAGTCTTCGGGATTCAAAAAATTCGCTCATACGATCAAGCGCTATATTCAGCTCATCGACATTAGGTAGTATAACAATCCGGAAGTGGTCTTTTTTTGCATAATTAAAGCCAGTTCCGGATACTACCAGTACCTTCTGCTCATTCAGCAAATCCAGCACAAACTGATCGTCATTCTTAAAATCGAACTTTCGGAGATCAATTTTCGGAAAAAGATAAAGTGCGCCCTTCGCTTTGACACAGGAAACTCCCGGAATGGCTGTAAGACGCTCATGAATGAGATTCATCTGACGATAAAGCCGGCCTGTAGGCAATACCAGATCCTTGATACTCTGGTATCCGCCGAGTGCGGTCTGAATTCCGTACTGAGTGGGAACATTCGCACACAAACGAGCACTTGCCAGGAACAGAATTCCCTCCAGGTAAGACTTCGCCTGCTGCTTCGCCCCGCTGAAAATCATCCAGCCTCCCCTGAAACCCGCAGCTCTGTAGTTTTTCGACAACCCGCCAAAGGTCACACACAAGGTGTCATGCACCATCGTTGCGATAGGGTAATGTACCGCACCATCATAGAGGATCTTGTCGTATATCTCATCGGAAAATACGATCAGATGATGTCTCTCCGCTATCTGCGCGATTTTCTCGAGGATTTCCTTCTCATAAACGGCTCCCGTCGGATTGTTCGGATTAATGACAACAATGCCCTTCGTACGTGAAGTTATCTTACTTTCTAAATCCTCCAGATCAGGGTTCCAGTCAGATGCCTCATCGCAAATGTAGTGCACCGGCTTGCCGCCGCTCAATGCTACTGAAGTAGTCCAAAGCGGATAATCCGGCGAAGGTACCAGTATTTCATCCCCCGGATTCAATAACGCCTGCATGGACAGCAGCATAAGCTCACTGACGCCATTGCCGATAAATATATCACCAATTTCAACATTCGGTATACCCTGTGTCTGGGTATAATGCATAACGGCCTTTCTCGCCGCAAAAAGCCCCCTGGAATCAGAATATCCCTGCGCATTACGAATGTTCATAATGATATCATGCACAATCTCGTCCGGTGCGTCGAAGCCAAACGGTGCAGGGTTGCCAATATTCAGATTTACGATTTTGTACCCCTGGCTCTCAAGTTCAAGAGCCTTCTCGTACACAGGTCCCCTGATATCATATTTCAGGTTGTCCAAACGGGAAGCTTTTCTGAATTCCATACTAAAAACTATTTTTGCTTCACAAAGGTAAAAAAGCGACATTAGACTTTCCCGGAAATCAAATTAATATTTAACAGTTTTGTCATGCTTTCTGAAGAAAACTTTGAAAAACCGGCCTGACGTTACCCGCAGCACCTCGATCTAAAGGTGTTCAGAAGCCCTTATTCATCATTGACGAGCGATGGGCGCATCTCTGGGGGCATGGTCCGGTCCTGAAAGGCGGCTCACTTATTCGCGGCCTGAAAATATAACAATGGAAATCGAAGATGCAATTGAAATATAATTGAACAAAACAAAGATTCTACCTGCAGGGAATATTGCACACGAAAAACAGAATATCGTGGCTCTCCCAAAAAGGCATTCTACAGCACCTTACCACCGAAACCAAATTTATCACTGTTAAGTATTAAGCCAATAAATCACAAGCGTAAACATTTCGTTAAATCCGATCTTATATGGCCTGAATTACAACCCGTATCGTATTTCTTTAAATGTGCCGTCATAACTTTGAACGCAGCTTCAAAAATGGAGGTGGAATAACGGAAAGAAAAAAATATAAACAAACCACTAAATTTCAAAAAACAGATCGTATACCTAAAAATGAACAACAGAAACGAGAAACAAACCACAAAAAGAGTGTTTTATAATTTAACATTGTTAAATTAGGGCTAAATGGCTCTAAATAAAGGACTTTAAAATAAGCATTCGTGACAATGAAATAATGCTTCAGTAAAACAACCTAAAAAAAACACAAAGAGTACCCCGTAAAAGCTATCTCATACTATCGGTTGAAATAGAAAAAAATATTAAATAACCTGGATTTTGCTCGATATTTAAGTTAAAAATTCAAACAACATACCTGACCGGGCGCAACGCTATATTATTGCACTATTTAAAGTAAGACCATTATACCTATTAACCCTTATATCTCAATTACCAAGAAAAATCAAATGGAGTCACGCAGAGATTTTATCAAGAAGGCCGCACTTATTTCGGGCGGTACAGGACTGTTTGGAATGCTTCCCGTTTCTATCCAGAAAGCAATGGCCATCAACCCCGCCCAGGGAAGTACCTATCTGGATGCCGAACATGTGGTCATACTTATGCAGGAAAACAGATCTTTCGATCATAGCTACGGAAAGCTCCAGGGTGTTCGCGGCTTCGACGACCCGCGCGCAGCCCGATTGCCCAACATGAACAAGGTATGGTTGCAGACCAACGCCGAAGGAGAAACCTATCTGCCTTTCCGCCTGAATATCAAGGATACCAAAGCGACGTGGATGAGCGCACTGCCACATTCGTGGGAGAATCAGGTAGGCGCACTTAACGGAGGCAAAAATGATAAGTGGCTGGATTTCAAACAATCAGGCAATAAAAACTACAAGCACTTGCCTTTAACGATGGGCTATTACGACCGTCGTGATATCCCGTTCTATTATGCACTTGCCGATGCCTTCACTGTTTGCGACCAGAATTTCTGCTCGTCTCTGACAGGCACCACACCAAACCGCCTGTATATGTGGACAGGCACCATCCGGGAAAAGCCGGATTTCGAATCCAAAGCCAATGTTCAGAATTCAGATGTCAATTACAGCCGGGAAGCCTCCTGGATGACATTTCCGGAGCGTTTGGAGGATGCCGGCATTTCCTGGAGAATCTACCAGAATGAATTAAGCCTGGAAATGGGTTTCAAGGGAGAAGAAGAAAGATGGCTGGCCAATTTCACCAATAATTCCATAGAATGGTTCACCCAATATAACGTATGGTTTTCGACAGCATTCCAATCTTACCTCGAAAAAGCCGTAAAAATACTGCCGGACGATGTGAAAAAGGCCAAGAAAGAACTCGATGCTGCAAAAGCAAGGGGCGCGGCCACGGAAACACTGGAAAAAGACTTTCTCAAAAAACAGGAAGAACTGGAAAAAGCACTGTACTACAGGGAGAAATACACAAAAGAACAGTACGCTAAGCTGACACCCAAAGCCCGGAACCTGCACGAAAAAGCATTTACGACCAATATTGCCGATCCTGACTATCATTCGATCACGAGCCTCGACTATCTGGATGGGAACACGAAACGTACGATGTACGTACCTAAAGGCGACGTTTTGCACCAATTCAGGAAAGACGTGGAAAACAACCAGCTCCCGGCTGTTACCTGGCTTGTGGCTCCCGAAAATTTCTCCGATCACCCGGGAGCACCCTGGTATGGCGCCTGGTACCTTTCAGAATCTATTGACATCCTGACCAAAAACCCGGAGGTATGGAAAAAGACTATTTTTATACTCTGCTACGATGAAAATGACGGGTATTTTGATCACATAGCTCCCTACGTCCCACCCAATCCGGCCCAACCGGAATCGGGAAAAGTAAGCCCGGGGATCGATACGTCGGTGGAAATGGTGAATATCAAACATGAATTCGAAAGAAAACGGGCTGACCAAAAACCCAGAGGCGTAGACGGACCCATTGGATTAGGCTTTCGCGTGCCACTGCTGATAGCATCCCCCTGGAGCCGGGGTGGTTTTGTAAATTCAGAAATATTTGATCATACCTCCATTCTTATGTTCCTGGAACATTTCCTGTCGCACAAAACTGGCAAAGCGATCAAAGAAACCAATATATCCGAATGGCGAAGGACAATTTGCGGAGACCTCACTTCTGCCTTCCGGCCCTACAACGGAGAAAAAATAACCCTTCCTGAATTCGTGGATCGCCAACCTTTCGTAGAAAGCATTCACCAGGCGCAGTTCAAAGAGCTGCCGTCTGAATATAAATTGCTCAGCCAGGCGGAAATAGGGGAAATAAACAATAATACGCTAAGCAGCCCATTAATGCCCCGACAGGAAAAGGGAAGCAGATCGGCTTCAGCTCTTCCTTATCAGCTTTATGCAGACGGACAGGTAAATCGGGAAAGCAAATCGTTAAACATAACGCTGGAAGCAAGGAAAGAAGTTTTTGGAGAAAAATCAGCAGGATCTCCTTTCAAAATACATGCGTACGGGCGCGAAATGCAAATCCGGAACTATGCAGTCAAAGCCGGAGACCAGCTGACGGACGTTTTCAACGAAACGCACTTCCCGGACGGCAACTATCACTTGCTGATCTACGGCCCGAACGGATTCACCCGCGAGCTTCAGGGCAAACTTTCGGAGCATCCGCTTCACCTGGACGTACACTATTCAACATCGGCAGCCCGCAAAAATGAACTTTCCGGAAACCTGACGCTCAAAATGAAAAATACTTCCGGAAAGAAGCTTACGGTACTGATTTCTGATGAATCTTATAAAACAGCTGTGATACGTAAAACCCTTGCAGCGGGAGAAACATCCGAAATTCAGATCCATTCTGCAAAAAATGCCGGATGGTACGATATCGCTTGCCGGATACAAGATGATCATGCATTTTTTAAAAGGTATTCGGGACGTGTAGAAACCGGGAAACCTTCAAAAACAGATCCTGTCATAGGGCAATAAAAAAAATGTGACCTGCTGTTATGTCATACGTCTCAACAAAGAAGTTTTTCATAACGTTGAGTAAAGTAGATATCCGCTCCTACATAGATTTAGAGCGGATATTTTGTTTTTAGCCTTTTTGACCCTAATTTTAACCTATCATAGCCAACCTGCCTGACATCATCCGAACCTTCCTGAAACACAATCATCATGCTGAAATCAGGCACTACACCCGGCAAACTATTCCGGAATAACCGAAAACGGGGCCTGCGCGGGTTGTGAGAAGAATGTCCGGATGAAGTGAGATAATGAATGAACCGGACTTTTCGTTAGAAACTGCATCTGGCGACCCCAAAACCAAAAAAAAAGAAATGAGAACAAAACTGCAAATCATCACGCTCCTGCTCCTGATCTCGGGCAGCGGATTTGCTCAGGAAGATATTCAGAAAGGTTTTCGCCTAAGAATGGATGCTCCCGGTGGAGGCGGGTTACATGAAGTGGTTGTACAAATGGCAAACTCCTTCCTGGATATTCCCTACGAAGCCAACACACTTGAGGTGAATCCCCGCGAAGAACTCGTGTGTAAATTCGACGGACTGGATTGCGTAACCCTCGTCGATAACGCGCTCGCGCTCGCCTTCAGTAAACAGCAACAAGTGAACCTCGAGGGATACAGGAAAATACTCACCTCCATCCGCTATCGGTACGGCATAATCAACGGCTACGCTTCAAGATTGCACTACTTCACGGACTGGATTTATGAAAACGAAAAAAACGGGTACCTGACTGATATTACCCGGACGCTCGGCGGTGTTGTATTCTCAAAGCAGATCGATTTCATGACGACCCATACGCATCTTTATCCTTCCGTCAATAAAGCCGCTTCGCCCTCCAACGTCTGGGAAGAATTGAAAACCAGGGAAGATTCACTCAACATGCGGGACAAATATTACATTCCTGCGCACAACATTAGAAAAATAGAGCCGCTTCTCCGGGACGGGGATATTGTGGGGATTACATCGAATATCCCCGGGCTCGATTGCAATCACCAGGGAATTATCACCAAAATAGGAAATCAGGCTTACCTCATCCATGCTTCATCAACTGCAAAAAAAGTGGTACTCAGTTCAAAACCGCTGGCTGAATACGTAGCTTCCATCAAAAAAAACACGGGCATCATTGTGGCCAGACCTGTAGAAAAACCTCAATAAAAATTAGTGCTGAATGTCAATAACTAACGGTGAAAGAAAAGTTTACAGGCAGAAAAACGGATAAATTACGAATACATTGGCCCGATTTGTGCCCTGTATTTATTCGGAATGACTTCGTAAGAAACACATTACTTCGCCAGTCGAAACGTCTCACGGTTTACACGTCAGCCCAAAAAAGAGTCGCCTCCCTTAGAAAGCGACTCTTTTATCATTACATTTTAAACAATCGCTTTGAAATATCAGAATTTTTTATTAACTTATCTGGTTATACCGATTCATTTCAGATGCGCTTTACCTGACCTATTTGAGCTTTTTTATCCTGATATTCCTGAATTTCACCACAGAACCGTGTCCAAGAAAAGCAAGGTGGCCTGAGGGATTAAGCACAGCTTTTTGAAAAGAAGCAGGATCCATTTTGGCAGTTGCTTCATTCAGATGACCATCAAGAATTTTCTCTCCATTGAGAATAACCTGAATATGATCCCCTTTGGCAATCACCTCCTGATAATTCCATTCGCCCGCAGGCTTCAGAAACCCCCTTTTTGCCGGCAGAATCTTATAAACTGACCCGTGGTACTGACCGGGTTCCAGGTTGGCATATTTTGGATGTTCATTGTCAAGTATCTGTAGCTCCATACCGCTGTACATGGCCTTTTTATCTGTCACATAATCCTGTCGTATGCCCAATCCATTATTACCCTCCGGGCTAAGCCAGAACTCAAAACGCAGTACAAAATCATCAAATACGTCCTTAGAATAAAGATTACCCGCCTCCTCTACCTTAGGATCCATCACAATGTTCCCATCCCGGACAACGTAGGCTTGCGTATTGCCTTTCCAATTATCCATATTCCTACCGTCAAAGAGAATTTTATACCCCTCTTTCCTTTCTTCTTTCGACAGTTTGAAGGGCTTTCCATTTGGTTTTTGGGCAACAGCGCAGGTGATATACCCACTCAAAAAAATGAAAGCAAGCAGCTTAGTTCTCAAATTTCTCATACACATCATAAAAGGTTAGAAACCCAAAATAAACCAAAGACGGTCATAGAAAAAAACAGGCAGCCCCATTTATCAGATTTACTGCATCACCAGTCAATTCGTCAACCGAAGAATATCACCCTCCGGTGCAAAAGAGACCGCCTGCCCTACCCACAGAAATTTATATTTGTTTAATTCAATTTGGGATTCATATACTAATAGCTCGACACCTACCCTGTCACCGATAAAACCCGCCCCGCCACCCAGGTCTGAAAAGCGATTTTCTTCCCGCATCATGGTCAGCAAAACCCCAAAAACAGCATCCGTCTACCTCTTAGCAGCGGAAATATAACATTTCCTTGCAAAAAGGGCCGTTCTCCTTTTGAAAATAGGAATCAGAGGAGAAAGACAAATCATGTTCACAGAAAACAATAAAAACACTTTGATTAATTATATTATTTAGTATATTGCAGTAGATGCCTTTCACCCCTGGGCGCAGGAAACAGAACCTTAAAAATACGATTCAACAGCTAGCATGGCTGAATCACAGCAGATTGTATGGTTTTAAATTACCCTATGTTGCGTGATAATACAGTATTAGCCGCAGCCTTTGTAGTATCGATGTCTTCACTTTCATCATGCCGGAACGATCCATCCGATACGGGATACGATAAGGCCAAAGAACAGGCCTTGATGGACACTGCGAGCAAAATCATAGATTCCGGCTTGCCCCGTCAGTCAATCGCCTACCTGGATAGTGCCTTCCAGCAGCTGAAGGCCCCCTCTTCGTACGTATACTGGAGAAAGTACAATTTCAAGTTCAACTATTATCTGAACTATGAAAAAGACATGGAGAAGAGCATGATGTATGTAGATAGCATGTTCAGCACGATTGCCAAAGACGAAAAACGTTTCAAAAATGAATACGCAGTAACGGTATATTCCAAAGGAGATGTGTTAATGGCTCAGAAACATTACAATGAAGCTTATGAATGGTATTTTAAAGGTAAAGAATTCGCAAAAAAGGAACTGGATACCTGCAGCTGGAGCTTACTCAGCGCTAAAATGGGTATGGTCAGATACCGGCAGGCTGATTTTCATAAAGCCATCCCTTACTTCAGACAATCGTTTGACGAAAACGCAGCCTGCACCGCAGACAGAGACTTCGAAACCGCCTACATATCACCACAATCCAGCCTGAACGCGATCGCTTTGAGTTTTGAAAAGGTAAATGAGCTGGACAGCGCTGTATTCTATTACAGGCAGGCACTTGATTTTATTATAACCAAAGCAACTAATTTTCCCGAGAGACACCAGTTCGTGGAAACAGCCAAGGGTGTTGTCTTTGGTAATCTGGGTGGAGTTTATGCCAAAATGAAAAGCTACCGGGAGGCCGAATACTATCTCAAAAAGAGCATAGATATCAATACACGCCCCGGATATGCCCGGGAAGATGCAGTAACTGCGCAGGTCAAACTTGCCTCTATGTACCTGCAAACCGGTCGTTACCCGGAGTCGCAAATACTGATAGAGCAGATTTCACACGCGCTTTCGGGAAAGGAGAAAGCGATGCATAGCCAGCTCATGCGACTCAGACTTATGGAACTCCGTGCCTCCTACTACCGTAAAACAGGCCGGACGGATTTGGCAGACCGGCAGGAATTGGCGTACTATCAATTCAGGGATTCCGTGGAACAAACAGAGCGAGGCATCAAAACGGTAGATGTAGACCAGGGGCTCGAAAAAATAGAGCACAAGTATAAGCTTAGCCTGCTGAACAAAACCAATCAGCTTAAATCAGTTATCATCGTAAGCATACTCGTATTTCTCGCGATGTTGGTGTATATCCTGCATTTCGTATGGAAAAATCTGAAAAGATCAAAAACGGATATCGGCGTCCTCACTTCTATGAATAAAAAAATCAGGGAGCAAAACCATAGCCTTCAGCGAACACTCGGGGCTTTGATGCAGAGCCAGGAAGAAAACACCCGTATTATGAAGATTGTCGCCCACGACCTGCGCAATCCCGTGGGAGGTATCGCGATGATCGCCTCCATGATGCTGGAAAACAAAAAGCTCCCTGAACAGGATAAAGCCAGCCTGGAAATGATCCGTGATGCAAGCAACAGCTCCATGGAAATGATCCGGCAGTTACTTCAGATACAGAAAGACGGCAAGGAACTCGATACCGAACCAGTGGACATCCACTCGCTACTAAATAAATGTGTCGCTTTTCTCAACCTTAAAGCAAGTGAAAAACAGCAATACATCGAGATTATTACCGACAAATGTACCCTAAATGTAAATAGAGATGCTGCGGGTAATGAGCAACCTCATTATCAATGCCATAAAATTCAGCCCTGATAAGACCAGAATTCTGGTAACGATGAAAAAAAACACCGACCATGTATTTATCGCCGTCGAGGATGAGGGAATGGGTATACCTCAAGAGATGGGTAAAAAAATATTCGATATGTATACCGACACCCGACGGAAAGGCACCGCAGGCGAAGAAACCTTCGGCATGGGCCTGGCTATTTCCAGGCAAATTGTCGAAAGTCATCGGGGCGAAATATGGTTTGAAAACAAAAACAGTGGCGGCACCATCTTCTTTGTTAAACTTCCGCTCGTTTAACACGATGTACTCAACGAGGGTTGCTTCGCGCATCACTTCTTGTAATTTGCTTACACAGGTGCTTAAGGTGTCAATGTATCTTCAACAATACCCCGCAGAACAAGTCATAGCCAAATGATGTCCGGCCCATTCTCCGGAAAAAAAAGGGCTAACTTTGGCACATATTTAGTAAGACAAAAATGCACGGACAATGACCAGACGGTCAACCTTGATTTTTTTACGACCACTTTCCTATGCATAGATACTTGCTTATTTCGTTCTGCATCCTTTTGGGCACTGAACTCGCTGCCCAAAAGTCAGGCAAAACATCCGGCTCAGGCGCCGCCGGCACCCGATCCGCCCAGTCCATCTCCCCTTGTACTTTAGGCCCCAATCTGGTCTCGGTATCGGCAGAGAATACGGGAGCTATGGTATTCTCATTCCATGGCGTGAACGTAACAGAAATAGCATATACGGTCTCGGGAAGCAAACCCGAAAGATCCGGCAGAGTGAAGCCCACATCGAGTTCGGTTTCCGTGCAATTCGAACCCTTAAAACCCGGAAAGTACCTGCTGCATATTCAAGGCGTCAATTGTAGCGGATCCAGTCAAATGGCATTTTCTGTTGTAGAAAAGGCCAAAAACACCATATCATCCGGCATGCGCTCCGCATCGGGGCTGAGCTATACGGTCACCCCCAAACAGTTTTTTAATCTGATCAATCAAAACGGGATGTACAGCGATCAGACGCCGGGCGACTATTCGGAAAATGGCCAGACATACCGAAATGAAAACGGTAGAAAATACCGTGCTTTCTACTGGATCAATGAAATGCCTTATCAGAGCAACGCCGGTACGCCCCTCCGTTTTGAAAATGTTGCACTTCCGGCGGGACATCTACTGACAATCAGGAAGGTATATGTGGATGCAGCGTGGAAGCCTACTTTTTCAGCTGTGTTACAAAGTGGCTGGGAGACCTGGTACCAGAATCCACAGGCAGATCCAGATCGCATCTGGAAAACGGTAATGCTTTCGTTTACGAGTGTCGGCGGAAACGAACCTGTTTCAGGCAAGGTTACGCTTAAGAAAAACCCCTCCTGGCTGAATGCCGGCAAACTGGTTCCCCAGTACTTTTTTAATCCTGCGCCGGTATTACCTGACAAACCCGTCGGAATACAGTGTTTCCCCTCCTATCCCGGAAATCCTGAGAAAACATTCGCGACACTGAAAGCGGCGGGAATCACCCATGTATGGGACATGGCGATGCATGCACAGGGCTTCTTCGACAATGCCTGGAGGCCTACCGGCAAAAATCCCTCCGGTATCACCAGGGCTTTGATGCTGGGCACTCAGGGATTGGGTGAAATGTTCCCGGGACTCAAACCTTATGGCGGACAGCTGACTCACAAGCAGGCGGAACAATGGGCCGACCGGCAGCAGCTGTTCGACGGCGCCATTATTACCGATGAGTTTGCGGAAGGCACTTACCCTCAGTTTGATCAGAGCAGAGAATGGTTTTACAGCCGGCTTTCCCAGCGCATAAAAACCGGTGGCTTCAAAAACGTACAACTCGTCGGTGAATATGGTTATGCTTCCCAAAAAATGGGCATACCCCAAAACCCGCTGTCCGCTTATGCACGCTCGCTTTTGCAGCCCGCCTTTATCAACAACCTGGAAAGCGTACCGGGAAGCGGTGACACCAAATTCAAACACTATGTGCAAGCCGCCGGCCAGTACCGCGGCAACTGCATTGGAGGATACTATGCTATCACCGAAAACCCTACCCATTGGATCTATAATTTTGCGTACAACACCATCCAATACAACGCCACGCCCGACAAACCACGTCTGCTTTTCACATGGGCCGGCATGCAGTCAAACGGAACCATGATCGATACACCGCAGAGAGAAGCCGGCACCCGACGGCCCGACGGCAGTATAAGTACTAATTTCCCCGACACACCTCCAGAAATCATGAAGATCATGGGCTTCTTCGGCCTGCTTTTCTATGATAGCGTCTATATGTGGGATGCCTATGGAACTCCTTCGCCGACAAATGAAAATGCATGGACCTCCTGCGGGATCAGCCAGGATGCCTGGATCGTCGGTACACGTTGGTACTCGGAACTCATTCCGGCCCTGAAAGAGGCTGGAAACAACCTGCTGGTGGCAGACTACCGCACCGAAAAAGGAGCTTTTGTCAGCAAAACACCCGAAAGGAAAATCCCTGCGAGAGGTAAACCTGTGTTCGGCAATATCTACTTCAACGAAACCAAAGCCGCACAACGCGGCATGGCCATAGTCATCCCTTCCACCAAACCCAGGTTCATCTACATCAATCCCAGTCTCCCCGTTTGGCAAAAAGAACGTGTTTCTATCAACTATGACGGAAAATTATATGATTTGGGAGAGATTCCAGGGATGACACTGGCGGTCTCGGATTGAGTGAGGCGCAACTGGCTTTCAAAAATTCAGCATTTGAATATTTGCTTTTGTAAATAATAAGTAGTAACTTAATATATTAAACTACCTTTTAACTGCCGATTTTGATCTTCTTGTTTGCCGAGACGTCGAATTGCCATTGATCCCATTTTTTGAAAATAAGCCACTAATTCACGAATAGTTTACTTTAATAGAAATCGTTGCATCCGTTGCTAAAAATGACTTACCTTCAGGACGTGTACATAGATGGCAGGAAGACTTTTCCGCTTGATCCCAAACTTTTTTCTGCTCCCCCAAACTTTTCCGCTTGATCTCATTTTGTCCCAACACCATTCGTACATCCGTGGCCAAAAGATAACTTCCCACAAAAAAATGCGTTCACATAAAGCGAACGCATTTTTTCGTGACCAGAAGGAGACTCGAATTCTTCCGGTTAATTTTAAGTAGTTGATTGTCAGCGACAATTAGCATCAAATAAACACAGAAATATTGTTAATTTAAACCTTAAAATTTGACTGCAACAAAAGACTTTTGATTGTATCCGAAATCTTTTTGTCAGAAAATATTGAGCCTAACCAAGTGTCAACATTGAGATCGTCGTGCGCTGTGTAACTCTGAGAGCTTAATGGAGAATAGATAGTAACGGGATATGTACTGACCTGCCCTTGCCTGATTTGTACCAGCTCAATTGTATAGTTCCCTAACATCGGAGCTGATACTCGAAGGACGTAAAGCATCCCAGGCATCTGCTGACCGTCGTCACTCAAAAAGGATGTTTTTGACACTGTGGCAATCAGGACGTTCTTAGTCAATACGTTCAAGTGGTAAGCCTGTGCTTCGAGCGCCGCCAGCGGATATATTGAGCCATCCAAATTTGTTATATCTGTTGGCCAGAGGTTCCTAGTTAAAGACATCACTATAAAGGTTTTAAAGTCAAAATAATCGGCAGATGATCGGAAACGGCAGTATCGATTTTTCCAGAAATGGTAACTAGCGAATAGTCCGGACCAATTTTAGTTAATATTTCTACGCTGTTGTCGTTTAGATATCGAATCATTTCTGGACGAATCAAAACTTGGTCGAATATGTTCCAAAAATAATTTACCTGTTTCGCGGTGTTTCTATAGTAGGTACCGTTGATAGTTTCTTTTCCATTATTCGCAAAGAACCTCCACATTGGATTGTAAAAGAATGGATACTTTCTTCCTCCAATAATTCTCGATCCAGTCAATGCTACTTTCTGAGACATTACCGCATGAAACCCGGATGCTTGAATCATTCCCGGTTCAAATGGGTTCATATTAAAATCTCCGATCAGAATCGTTCTTTCATGTCCAACTCGATCCTCAAAACCGCGGATGGCATTGGCGTACAATGGAGCCTCAGCAGATTGATCAACTGAGTCACTATAAAGTTTCGAGGGGTAATGCAAGGCCATTAGGTTGAAGCACTCATATCCAGGCACTTCAACCTTCCTAACCGTGTACCGGTCATTTCCAGCTATCGGTATAACACGGTGACTTTCAAACTTCGAAAACATCAAAACTTTGTCACACACCGGATCTGGATTAAAACAATATCGGACGTTAGTGGCGTTTAGATTTATCAATATTTCCGCGGGACTAACACCTGATTCAGCCAGTAATACGATCTCCGGATCAACTTCATCCCCGATAGCCTTAAACAAATCACTAGTGATATTTCGTTTAATGTTCCAGAAGAAAATTCTCATTTAGCCATCAGTTTCGCTACTAAGTCCCCAAGATTCCTCGTGTAAAGTAGCACCATTTTCAACTCGCTTGTTCAATTTATGTTGGTCTGCAATGCTCAAGAATAGTTTTCGATGTGTACGCCTTCTTTGAAAAGAAAATTAATTTGTCGTTTTACCCAAGCGGCGTTGGCTGTCTTCTCTGAATTGGTTTTTCCGGGAATCCTGCTCTGTCGGCACACCAGCTTCCCTAATTTAATGCAGTACAAAGAATACTTTCCAAACCAACCGTTGTTGGGAGCTTTAAGTACCCTTGCGGACTTGAATTGGTATTTGATTCCGTCACGCAGAAATTACAATTTTGGCACAAATTCTGATTAATTGGTACATGAGCATTGCCTTCTAACATGAAAAAGTACGTTTAGAAGCCCCAAACGTACTTTTCACACCGTGACCAGAAGGAGACTCGAACTCCTATGCCCTTACGAGCACTACCCCCTCAAAGTAGCGTGTCTACCAATTCCACCACCTGGCCATCTCTTGGTATCGGGGGGCAAAATTATGTGTAAAATTTAACCGAAACAATGATTTCAAAAAAAATATGTTAAAATTCTTCTCCAGCCTCCTTCCGGTTATCCGCGTACCTTAAACAGGCTTTCTCTAAGTATTTAGTAATGAAATGTATAACTAAAAGAACACATTAGTATTCTGCGAAAAAACCTTGCCAAAATCCGGCAGTTCCCTTAGATTCTCCATT
>CAZAVR010000026.1:0-17172 GCA_964488435.1 uncultured Cytophagales bacterium
TGGTACCGAGTGTATTCTATAAAGACCTGTCGGACGGATTGAAATTATTTGTCGATTGCCTGCAGTTTAAAGTCCTTCACCAGGAGCTGCATATTTCAAACCCGTATTGTGTTTTAGGAAAAGATGGCATCAGCATCATGGTTTTTCAGGATGAACAACTGGCGGGCGAACATAACCCGGAGTTAAGGCTGGTGACCGATAACATTGACGAGGTATATGCATCGGTACGTGCGTCACATCCGCATTTACTTCATCCTAATCTGAATAAAGTTACCGTGAGGCCCTGGGGCGCAAAGGAGTTTGCGCTTTTGGACAAGCAGGTGGGGATCAGGTTTCAGCAGTGGTGAGGATAGAACTGGAAATACCGCAATGAGGGTAATTCAGAACTCGATCCATTGTATTCTCTTTGGATTCGAATCGGGAAGGGTATAAAAAGCAAAAACCCGGAAGCATATCTTGCGACAGCGGCAACCGGGAATACGATGTAAATATACGAAATTATTTAAAAATAGTTTATAATAGTTTTAAAAATATACCAAATAATACCCAAAATACCCTATGAAATACGCTGATTTTGAGGCGCTTATGTCAGTTCCGAGAATGAGTCGGTATCTGGCTGCTTGCGGAAATCAGAAGAGAAAGGCTATGACACTTTACAGGGCTAACCTAAGACTTTCACAGGAGTTTTTCTCAGTTCTTGGTGTTTTTGAGGTCGTTTTAAGGAATAGGATTGATCAACACTATAAATCAATCTACCATCCAATTATTGGGAATGATGATTGGTTATTGTTCGCGGCAAATCCGGGAGGATTTTATGCGGCAGGACACACCGTTAAAACACAACAATCCATACTTGGGGCAGTCAGTGATTTAGGAGGAGCGTATACACATAACAAATTGCTTGCTGAATTAACTTTTGGATTTTGGAGATTTCAATTTGGTCCAAAGGAGTTTAGTGCTGGAGGAAGTACACTGCATCAAATTTTTGTGAATCGACCTCATGGGACAAATCATACAGCGATTTTCAATAAGCTACGCCTGATAAATAATATTAGAAACAGAATAGCGCATCATGAGCCTATATGTTTTGATATTACAGGAAATACTATCTCCACAGCATATGTTGCTAACCACTATAGTGAAATTGAGGAACTGCTGCAATGGATGGCAATAGATGCTCATGATTTATTCTATGGAATAGATGGAATCCAAATGGAAATAAACTTTATAAACCGATTATAATTAGGAATTCTGTTTATAATACCTTGCGGTTATTATTACACAACCTTCTCAATTCGTATATTTCCTACACGATATCCTTAATTAAACCATCCCTATGCATTTCGCAGAACTGGTACCGAGTGTATTCTATAAAGACCTGTCGGACGGATTGAAATTATTTGTCGAGTGCCTGCAGTTTAAGGTTCTTTCCCCAAACCTGTTGCAAGCTTGTAGCTTGCCTATCACAGGCTGGCTGAAATGACTTCTAAAGTTCTCAGTGATTGTTATAAAATAGAACTCCATTACTCATTCGATGAAACCCTTTCATATCCTCATCATTTTATCATTTACGCTGGCGATAAGTAGCTGTGGAAAACATGAAAATGTCGATTTGGCTGTAAATTATAAACCTGCTAATTCAGAGTTGCGGATTGAATTACCTGACACAGTACAGCATCCTTATTCGGTTTACTCCATACTTCATAACGAGCATTTGCTTGACGAACTTGGCATGCCGACCTTAACGCATGGGACTGATAGCTTTGAGTTGCGTATCAATAGTCAGATGGATATTCTGAAATGCGGCTATGGTCAAATGCTTGTAATTAAAAAACAGAACGGCCGTTGGATTTGCAGGGAGTACCAATACTTGATTGATAGGGTGCCTTTTGAAAATGAACGAAATGAAAGAGATTATTACACCAGATTTACAATCGATACTATACTGATCTATAACCGTTATCCCGTTTCAGGTATCGACAGCTTGCTTCACGCACTGGAGCGTGAAAATATTTATTCGCTTCCGGATATGCAGGATATTCCTGCAGCGGACAGTATAGGCATTGCGATAGCAGATGGTGTAAGCTACACGATTGAGTTCGCAACCCAGAATCAATATAAGTTTTACACCTATGCCAGTCCGCAGCATCTAACTAAGTACTTTACCGAGTGTCAATATATGAGTAACATCCTTGCCATACTCGACCGGGAAATTGGAGTAAAGGATGAATTAGAGGAAATTCTTCAAGCATGCGATTCTATCCATCATCGACCATTCAAAAAAGCCAATCACACTACACATTAGTATTATGCATTTCACAAAACTGGTACCGAGTGTATTCTATAAAGACCTGTCGGACGGATTGAAGTTATTTGTCGATTGCCTACACTTTAAAAGTTCTTCATCAAGTGAGAGAAAATAACGACTTTTTAGTAAAGTGATTTGAGTAGGATAAATTAAAGTTTAAAATGGAAATAACTAAAAACCAGCATGCGGCAGTTAATGATATTATTGAAATGGTGGTTACTGTCATTGGGAATGGATCGAGAGAAATCGATACTACGGAGGCTATTTCCAGCACAGCAAGACTTGCAGGAAGCTTTTTGTTCAGATCGTTTGGATTCAAAATAGATGATGCAAAACCCGGAACGGTCATGCTTTCTGAAGAAGCAAACATCAAGGGACCCCAATTAGTCAGCATCACGCAGGCCGTATTACAAAAATTTGGAATCCAGATTTACCCCAGTAAAATGTCTAATGGGAATCAAAAGCAAGCAACAAGTAATTTTGTCGATCTGATTGGTAAACTTCAGGTTCCAGCTTTCGAAATTATGAAAAGCAATGATTTAAGCTATGATCAAATGGCTCAATGTGCAGCCATTGCAACGGCTTTTATTATTCAGCAAAGCAATAACATTACTCCGGAACAAGGCTTCGGGACTGCTGTTTATCATTATATCGAAGGTTCAAAGACCTACCCTCCTGATTTTGATTTGAAAGTCGAAAATAAGATGAAGGCTCGAAAGGAAGCGAAGCCTGACGATAAAATAAAACCCTGGTGGAAAATATGGTAAGACGTACTGTCCCGAATCTGCTTCATAAGTCGCTCGGCTTGTGCCGAGTGACGATTTATGAAGCGGCATCCTGCCACATTTGATGATCTGGAGTCTTCCGACAACCCTTTACCGCTTCTCATTATCCCAACTTTTCAATTCGTATATTTCCTAACGATATCCTTAATTAAACCATCCCTATGCATTTCACAAAACTGGTACCGAGTGTATTCTATAAAGACCTGTCGGACGGATTGAAATTATTTGTCGATTGCCTGCAGTTTAAAGTCCTTCACCAGGAGCTGCATATTTCAAACCCGTATTGTGTTTTAGGAAAAGATGGCATCAGCATCATGGTTTTTCAGGATGAACAACTGGCGGGCGAACATAACCCGGAGTTACGGCTGGTGACCGATAACATTGACGAGGTGTATGCATCGGTATCTGCGTCACACCTGCCTACCGCAGGCAGGCCCGCATTTACTTCATCCGAATCTGAATAAAGTTACTGTCAGGCCCTGGGGCGCAAAAGAGTTTGCCATTGCGGATAAGCAGGTGGGGATCAGGTTTCAGCAGTGGTGATTATTAGTCGTCATTGCGAGCCTGCCGGCAGGCAGGCGTGGCAATCCCGCTGTCCGAAAGACAGAACTATATCACTACGATAAAGCCTTGGCACTCTATTTCGGGATTGCCACGCGTGACGCTTGCGCGCCACACTCGCAATGACGCTCGCGATGGGATTGCCACCTCATTCGCCTGCTGGCGAATTCCTCCTTCCTTATCGGCAGGCAGTCGCATGACGTTTTGTTACCCGTCATTGCGAAGGAGGTGCCTGAAGGAAATCATTTACAACAGAGTATCCCGACTGCGGCAATCCCGCTGTCCGGAAGACAGAACGATATCACTACGATAAAGCCTGGCACTTTATTAGGGGATTGCCACGCGTGACGCTTGCGCGCCACACTCGCAATGACGCTCGCGATGGGATTGCCACCTCATTCGCCTGCTGGCGAATTCCTCCTTCCTTATCGGCAGGCAGTCGCATGACGTTTTGTTACCCGTCATTGCGAAGGAGGTGCCTGAAGGAAATCATTTACAACAGAGTATCCCGACTGCGGCAATCCCGCTGTCCGAAAGACAGAACGATATCACTACGATAAAGCCTGGCAGTCTATTAGGGGATTGCCACGCGTGACGCTTGCGCGCCACACTCGCAATGACGGTAACGAAGGGATTGTCTATACAACTTTTCAATTCGTATATTTCCTGTACGATATAATTAGTACCATGAGGACAGCCCCGCTTCAGTTTATCTTCCCGTTAGCATTCTTTTCTATCATTAGCGCCTCCGGGCTTGCACAAGGAGATAATTACGTTCTGTTCTCGCAGACGGGTGACACGCTGATTACAAGAACATCATGTTATTGTAAAACTAAAGATACGTTAACCACCTATTTCAACGTGCTGCATAACGTTTCCGGCAAGCTGGAGCTGCTTTCCGTTTTTCAGATTCGGGAACCTAATAAGAAGAGCATTCCCTGCGCAGACTTCAAATTGGTGCCTCAGGACACACTCTCAAAATACGGCTTAACGAATCCGGGTAAACTTGGAACCTTTCCCAAAAGATTTAAGATCAAGTCGAAGGTACTGGCCGTTGATACTGCGACTACGGATAGGGGTAAGTTTGTTTATTACCGGAAACTTCAGCACACGTTTAAAATCGGGTGGAAAACGTTTTATACCACCACCGTCTGGAATGGCTCGGCAAACAAAAAAGCTGAAATCGAGAAACCGAAAGTCCATGAGGTTTTCGGCTCAACTGACCTTGGGAAATATTATTTTATAGTAATCATAGTCAATGCAGCCATTAACCGGCAAACAGGAAGAGAGACAACATCCATTACCCATACCCGAATTATCGGCCCTTAGTATGCTCCTTTATTGGGACTTGTCGGGAATGTCCGGATAACATATCAATTCATATATTTCCGGTACGATACACTCACTACCATGAACACAGCCCCGCTTAGATTTACCTTTTTATTTCCGTTCTTTTCTATTTTACTGGTTTGTATTGCAGCGAACATTTGTTTTGCGCAGAAAGGTGAAATTGTAGCAAGCGGGCCTTCCTTACAGGTATTTTCCTTTCACGGCACGTGGGATAAAGCCCGCAATCCTGCGCGGGCACAGTTCGGTGGCAACAACAAATTACTACAGGGTGTCTTCAATGAATATTTCAGCAAGATGGGAGCGATGCCAGGCGTGAATGAGAAAGCTGAGGTGGTATTCAGAATTGATACAACGGGAAAGGTGGATACAGTCAGATTCATAAAACGTTTCGAAAGTGTGAAGTTGAGTTTGGCTGTGCTCCAGGCCATCCAGTATACGTCTGGCAAATGGAGGCCGGGAATCATCGATGGAAAGAAGGTTGAAGAAGAGATCACCGCCAATTTTCAATTCTATTTTGACTGGAATAAACAAACCCTGGATGGATTGCAGGGTAAAGCGCAGCAACGGTTTGATGATGGTGATTATGCCAGGGCTTTGAAATCACTGGATGAAATACTCAAATACGATACCTATAATGTGAAGGCTTCCGTTCTTAAAGGTAAATGCCATATAAAATTAAATGAGTTATCCGATGCATGTTCGCTGTGGAACGCTAGGAGAAAATTTGGGTATCCTGAAATTGAAATATTGATTCTTGAAAATTGTAAGTGAGGGATTGCCACGCGTGATGCTTGCGCGCCACACTCGCAATGACGCTCGCGATGGGATTGCCACGTCATCCGCTTGCTTCGACTTCGCTCAGCAGCGGTCTTCCTCCTGCCTTAACTGCAGGCAGGCGCAATGACGTTAACGAGGGGATTGCCACGCGTGACGCTTGCGCGCCACACTCGCAATGACGTTTTGTTACCTGTCATTGCGAAGGAGGTGCCTGAAGGAAATCATTTACATTGCAGTATGCCGACCGCGGCAATAGCGCATTTTCCTTAGACAGTAATTTTCTGGTAATTTTTGTAACTTCGACTCCATGACAATCAAAGAACTAAAATCTGAGATCCAGAAATCACTTGACAATGTTCCGGAGAGCATTCTCACGGACATTTTAGCTCTTTTGAAACAGGTTGAGGGACAACCCGACAAGTTTAAATTGACCCAAAATCTCCGGCACATTCTGGAAGAGGATAAAAATCTCTTAGAACGACTTGCTAAATGATTTCTTTGAATGAGGTCTTGGTAATCCATGACATCTTAATAGAAAAATTTGGTGGTGCAAAAGGTGTTCGAGACCAAGGGGCATTAGAATCCGCTATTTATAGACCTTATCAGACATTTGACGGACAAGAACTTTATCCAGGTTCTATAGACAAGGCGGCTGCAATCTTTGAAAGCATAATCTTAAATCATCCATTCATTGACGGCAACAAACGGACTGCGTATGTACTTATGCGGCTTTTTGTTAGACAAGACTCGTCAGACATTGAAGCAACTGAAGATGAGAAATTTGAATTTGTTATAAAGTCGGCTAAAGGAGAATTAACGTTTGATGAAATGAGAACATGGATCAGCTCAAAATTGAGGCTGGGCAACGCGCTACAAAAAAGCCTGTAATCTATACTACGACAAATCCTTGGCACTCTATTTCGGGATTGCCACGCGTGACGCTTGCGCGCCACACTCGCAATGACGCTCGCGATGGGATTGCCACGTCATCCCGCTAATGCGGAATTCCTCCTGCCTTATCGGCAGGCAGGCGCAATGACGTTAATGAGGGGATTGTCTATACAACTTTTCAATTCGTATATTTCCAGCCGGATTTTTTTTACTCCCTCGGATAGCCCGCAAACAATGCAAGACATACTTTTTGACTTCATTTCAAAATACGTTTCCCTCACAGAAGAGGAGAAGGATACAATCATTTCTCTGGACATATTCCGTTCGGTAAAAAAGGGAACGATTTTACTTGAAGCGGGCCAAAAATCGAAAGACAGCTACTTTGTCCTGAAAGGCTGTATCCGAACATATTATGATTTACAAGGTGAAGAAAAAACCACTGCTTTCTACACCGAAATGGACGCGTTGACTCCGCCTTGCGTAATAAACAAAACTCCGTCCGAGTATTATGTAAGTTGTGTTGAAGACACTATCCTGACGGTTTCAAACTCTGATATGGAACTGGAAGTTAACCGCAGGTTTCCAAAGTTTGAAACCATGTGCAAGGTATTCGCGGAAGAGCTTTTAGCGAAACAACGAATCGATTTTGATGCGTTTAAAACTTCCTCCCCTGAACAGCGGTATTTGAATTTGCTGGAATCACGGCCCGACCTTATTCAGCGTGTTCCCCAGCACCAGTTAGCGAGCTACCTCGGTATGAAACCACAATCCCTGAGCAGGTTACGGGCCAGGATCCTGGAGAAAAATAAAGCGTAAGTTCTTTTCTTAACTTAAGTGAACGAGTTGCCCTGACTCGCTGATCTACTTTTGCAGCTTATCAACGGACGGGATATGCAAAAGAAAATTCTATGGCTGGTACTTGCCTTCGTGCTGGCAGGTGGGTTACAGGCGGGTGCACAACATGCCCGGCAGGACAGTACGTACAAGAGATGGTTCGTTGGCAGTACCCTGTATTTATTGGGTAATTTGTCTAAAGTCAATAATCCTGAATACATACAATTAAATGCAGGCTACCGGATAACTCCAAAAGATGTTGTTTCCTTCAGGTTCAAAAGATCGGTTTATGGCTGGCCAATCGGGATCCCGTTTGGTTCACCCTCCTTTGATGCAAAAGGCAAGAACTATCCCGGCCATGCGCGCATCCTGGCACCAACAGTAGGTTACCAGCGGTTTTTGTGGAAAGGCGCGTATGCATCTGTTCAGGCGTTGAATGCTTTCGAAAAATACATGGATGAGAATAATAAAAAGATTGGTAACGGATACACGTTATACATCGACTTCTACCTGGGTTACCAGTTCAGATTTTTTAAGAACCGGTTCTTTTTTGAGCCTGCCATCGGCTGCAGTTACTGGCCTGTGCGAACCAATGTTCCGGAATCGTTTAAAGCCGTAGAAAAACAATGGCCTGACTACTTTATTCAACCCGGGTTTGATTTTGGGTTTAACTTTTAACAGCCGGTTCATGAATACACAAACAACACCTCAACATTCACTGGAAGACATCAACGTAAGTTTGAAAGTAAAGCTTGCTACGCTATGGGCGAGCCTTATGTTTGTCTACATCTATGTTGATTATTTCCACTTATATATGCCAGGTTCATTAACGGACCTGTTGGCGGGTGAGGTATTCGTGTTTAAGATTACGCAGGCATTTCTTTCGGCAGCACTCGTCTCCATGACAATTCCGGCACTGATGATTTTTCTTTCTGTTGCCCTCACGGCCAGAGTGAATCGCTGGACAAACATAATCGTGGCTGTGGTCTATATCCCTTATACATTGACTAATCTGGCAGGTGAGGCATGGATACACATGGTGTTTGGCGCTATTGTTGAAATTATTGTTCTTTGCCTGATTATCCGGTATGCATGGAAGTGGCCACGCATTCAGGCATCGTGATTGCCACATCATTCGTTAGCTGCTATAATACAAGACCAACTGCATGAGAAGAATAACAACAATAATATTTCTGTCCATTACGACATTAACCTTTGGGCAAAAGACTTTTAAATTTGCCGACTCAATCCGTACTGCATACAATATCCCGGAGATTAGCTATGCTGTAATTGACTCCAGATTAACATTGGAGATTGCTGCATTGGGGAGGCACTCCATTGACTTGCCGGATACGGCAACTTTGAATGACCGGTTTCATATTGGTTCTAACACTAAAGCAATGACAGCGTTCATCATTGCCAAATATGTTGAACAGGGGAATTTGAAATGGACAACCAGATTCTTCGATTTATTTCCGGAATGGAAAGAAAAAAGTAAACCTGAATATTCAGGTATTACGTTACAGGATTTGCTTTCTCACAGGGCGGGAATATGGCCATTTCAAGGAGATGCCGACCCGCAAATCCCGGACTACACGGGAACAAACCCGGAGAAAAGAAAACAATTTGGGCAGTTTGTATTAACGCTGGAGCGGTTAAAGCCTGACGAGCAAAATCCATTCATCTATTCAAATGCGGGATATACACTGGCTGCATTAATGTTGGAAAAAGCAACAGGCAAAAGTTGGGAGCGGTTAGTTGATAGCGTATTCAACACGGATTTAAAGTTAAATGTAAAATTATCCTGGCCTGAAAATCAAAAACAGAAAGATACCTGGGGACATAGTTTTGAAAATGGTAAATTATTACCAGTCCCTTCAAATACAGACTATCACCTGGATTTTACAGAGCCAGCCGGTGACATAAACATTAATTTAAAAGATTACACAAAATTTATTCAATTAAATATGCAGGGGCTGGAAGGATTTAATAATTATCTAACGGCTAAAACATATCAATTTTTACACAAAGGCATTGCCAACTATTCTTTAGGCTGGTATAATGTTTATGAAAACGGTAAGGAACTTTCAACACATTCAGGCACAGCAGGCACATATTACACGCTTGTTCATATAGACAGAATTAAAGGAAAGGCTTATATAATTTTTACAAATTCTTTTAATCAGGAAACACAGCAGGGAGTAAGACTTTTAATGCGAAAACTGAAAGTGAATTACGGCAGCTAACATCGTCTATAAAACATCTGGCAGTCTGTTGGTTATTGAGCATTTCCGCCTGTATGAAAAAGTTGGCAAGTTACCTGAGCGTGAAACCTCAATCATTAAGCAGGCAGCGGACAAAAATTACTGAAAAAATCAAACGTTAAGCTTCCTTTATTAACTTAAGTGAACGAGTTAGCGTAACCCGCCAATCTACCTTTGCAGCGTATCAAGTGAAGATATAATGCAAAAGAAAATTCTATGGATTGGACTTGCCTTCGTGCTGGCGAGCGGTTTACAGTTGAATGCACAAAACACCAAACAAGATACTACGTACAAACGGTGGTTTGTCGGAAGCACGCTGTTTTTACTGGGAAATTTTTCTCAGACAAACCCGCCCGAATTTGCTCAACTCAATTTGGGGTATCGCATAACCGGCAAAGACGTAATCTCACTGGAGCTGATAACCTGGAAATATGGCTGGCCCCTGGGGATCAATCCGATTTTTAACAAATCATACGGTAAGCCGGAAGAAAAATTCCCGGGTTATATAAGAGATTATGGTATTGCAGTAGCCTATCAGCGGTTTTTCTGGAAAGGCTTTTACGCAGCGGCACATGTCATGCCCATGTGGCAACGATTTGTGAATGACACGGGAGATAAGGTGGATACTGGTTTCCAGATTTTTACCACGTATCGCATCGGGTATCACATTAAGCTATTTAACGACAGATTTTTTATCCAGCCATCGATTGGGATTGCCGGCCGGCCGTATCACACCCGAATGCCGGATGGCTTTAAAGAAAAAGATGACAAGTGGTCAAAGTACACACCTGAACCCGGACTGCATTTCGGTTATAATTTTTAGCGGAATCATGAATGAACAAAAATCACAACAGAATGAATACACCAGAATATCTTAAAGCGCTTTCTATTTTAACTTTTTCATTTTTCGTATGCGCTTGTAGCCAGGATGATCCTGCTCCAGCCGGAAGCCGGGTTGTGCGTTTTGAGGTAACCGGAAATTTTGCAGGCGCGTTGAGTGCTACGTATATTAATGCAGGTGGCGGTGGATCAAATGAGACTATAGCTTCCCTGCCGTGGAATAAGGATATAACATACGCTGCTTCAGTACCGAGTACCGCCATGACTATAGGAGGTTCAGGAGGATCAGCAGGCCAAACGATTACAATCAAAGTCTTTGCAGGCGGTTCTTTGAAATCAGAGACTGCTGCCGTAGCGGATAGCAGGGGGATGGTGGTAGTTGGTTCGCCCTCGTATATTTTTTAAGTATGGGAATTACAGAGGTTATACGTTTAAGACTTCAGTAAGCCATCCGGCAGAGGCACTGCAAACAGAATAGATCAAGCCTGGGAAGGAACTGCGGGGGTGCGCCTGAACAGATCATTCCGGTTATAATCCTGTAACAACTTCGAATGTTGTTCGTCATGTGACCTGACACATGATCAGAGATGGAAAGATTTTTATTTAAGCTGAAATCGTGGAAGCTCTTCCAGGCGATCACAATTTGCGCCCGGTACCTGCTTGGCAGCGCCTTCACCTGGGCAAGTATCCTGAAGATCAAAGGAGTGAGGTTTACGCCCGCATCGGCTGAGCATGCACCTGTAAATTCATTACCGCATTTGCTGGAGACAATGTATCGTTCCGGTTTTTACTGGCATTTCATCGGATGGGCACAGTTGATTGCGGGATTTTTACTGATGTCACAAACCTTCAGCACACTTGGCGCTGTTATGTATTTGCCGATGATGCTGAGCATTTTTATCCTGACCACCTGGTTCGAGTCACCCGGAGTTCTGGTAATAACATCATTCATGCTTCTCGCCAACCTGTATTTGTTAATGTGGGATTATAACCGGCTGAAATTTATCGTACTTCCGAAGCCTGGCGAATATGTTGATCAGACCACTCCATTCTCCAGACAAAAAGTATGGGCTTATGCCGGCATCATGTTATGGGTACTGATCTTACTTTTTCGGCTCTTCACTACACGCCAGCATAGTTGAACGAAGTTGCTCTGCCGGGTACAGCGGGTTTTACACTTCCTTTACACTTTTTATAAATGCATGACTGAAGTCTGGTGTGCAGGTTTGTTAAAACTTTCAGCACGGCCATGCACCCGATAAAACCCGTTCATTCATCCTCCAGCACCCGGATGTACATACGCAGGCTGCTCTCCAATCCGTTCAGCGATTTTGAAGCTTCCTCATTCAGTTGGTAAACCTCTTTCTCCATCAGGATGATCTGATTGATAAAGTTACCGTACACGGGCCGATCAATCTCAGCGGCAAGCTTTCGCAGATCAATCCCGGGCCCTGCGACATCAGTCCGGTATAAATAATCTGCGGCCGGCACCACCGTGTTATTCCGGAAGTGCGTGATATTTTCCTGCTGTAGCGTATACAGTAATTGAAAAAGCGGAAGCCGCACCTGGTACAGGTCGTACAGCTTGTTTTTGATGGTATCGGGTAACTCACTGTACAGGGTGCTGTTTGCGGCCGACAGGTAAGTTGGGGAATGGGGCTGAAACAGAAAAAATATCTGGCCCGTTACTACGCGCGAAAACCAGTCAAGCTGACGGTCTGAAAGGGTATGGGCTGTACGCTGTATTCTGAGTGAATCGAGCTGCGCAATCCAGTTACCGGATCCATCCAGGTCCTGTTGCAATTTTATCTTTAAGCTGTTGATGTCCATCAGCAGCGACCCCGACAACTCGATCAGGTCGCGTTTCTGCTGCCGGTCCTCGCGCCACTGATCAAACAAAAAGGAGATCGTAATACCAAGAAAGATGATCATCACTTCAGCAGCATACCTGAACATCAGCTGAAGAGGACCTCGCTTTATCCGTTTCTTGAACATAGGTGTAGGACAGGTTTTTCTAAAAATAATAAAACAATGTATTCGGAAGTAAAATCACCGATGCGCATGGCGCAATTTAGTGCTGATTCCTCAGCGGCATCAGTTTTCCATACGTCAGCATCCGCCAGATCCATTCCGCAGGTCCGAACCGGAAGTATGTTAACCACCATTTGCTTAGCCAAACCTGAAAGCAAAACACACCAATTGCGATGGGATAGAACAACGTGGGGCCGAACTTCGCGCCAAGTCCGAAGCCTATGCCGTAATAAAGCGTAATTCCAAAAATTGTCTGCATCAGGTAGTTGGTAAGCGCCATGCGACCGGCAGGAGCAAATACCAGCAGGCGTTTCTTCCAGTCGGATTTTAGCCAGAGCAAACAAAATGTAGACGTATACGCAAGGCTTAATGGCACAACGCTCAATGCATAAGATATTGTATCGGGCAATCCTGCTGCCTCAGGCAAATGATATTCATCAAGCTCGAACCAGGCGAAAGCAAGGCTCGCGGGGATGCCGATGATAAATCCCCAGCGCTGAACTTTCTTTAACAGGGCCGCATGCTGCTCAAGGTTAGCATAGATCATGTTGCGGCCAATGTATAAGCCCAGCACAAACATGCCGATAACTTTCGGCAGGCGATTACTGTCAATCAATCCTTCCCAGCGCCAGAAGAAACCGCCCTGCACAAACTCACGAATACTTTTGTAGTCCGTGTGTGTAACGAGCCACGTTGGAAAATTTTCCGGAGTGATTCCATTGCGCGCATCAATGGCTTCGGCAATTTTTGTGAAAGGCTCAGCGGGCCGCCACGCGCCTTGTGAAATTACAATTATACTGTCGAGCAGGATGGGGGAAAGGATGAGCGCTGCCCACGCGAGGATCAATGTTCGGTCGCTACAATTCCTGAACAGCGGAAGAAACGCACCACAAACTGCATAAACAAAAAGTATATCGCCATCCCAGAGTAAAAACGTATGCGCAAGCCCGATGAGGGCAAGGATTAATATTCTCCTGTAAAATACAGTCAGCGGATTTCTGCCGGCTTGCCGGTTACGGATGAAAATGATTGAAAATCCGATGCCGAACAGCAGGGAGAACAATGAGTAAAATTTTCCATCAACGAAGGTAAAGTGAAAGCAGGTCAGGACCAGATCGGGCATTGCTGTAGGCATAGCCTGCATCTGCTCAAACGGTAAAAACGCATACATGCAAAACACTGCGCTGTTTGCCATGAAAATTCCGAGCAGCGCAAACCCGCGCAGGGAATCGAGAATGTCAGAACGTTCGTTTTGCGGAACCGGGAGTGAGGTAGTCATAGGGGGCTTTACTCCAAGATGAGGAAAGCTGATGATTTTACAAACCCTTTACACTCATTTTACAACCATTTACTACGTTCGGCACCATAGCCCTGTAGTTTTGGCAAACGTTAAAACTTAAAAGGAAAATGAAAAGAATACTTATTGTATCCGGTGTATTGGTGATTTTGATTGCTTCAGCGTTCACCTATTATAAGGTAACATACCGGAAAGTGGCGGAAGATTATTCCGTTAATCAGTATGGCTATTCTGTAAATAAAGAGGGCTATTCCATTAAAGTTTTCAGGAATGCGCAGGGGCCGATTTACTTCAAAGGCCTGATAACCGATATATCGTTTGATGAAGCGCACCCGGAGAAAGCAAAGTTCGTTGCCTCCATCGATGCGACCACCGTTGACACCGGCAATGAAATAATGAACGAACATGCAAGAGAGGCTGACGTGCTCGATACGGAAAAGTTTCCGGTTATCGTCTTCGAATCAACTGCAGTTGGAAAAGCCACGGTTGGCTATGAAGTAACCGGCAAGCTGAAGATGAAAGGCATCACGAAAGAAATCACATTCCCGTTTACGTTTGAGAATGAAACGTTCAGCGGAAAGTTCACCATCCTGGCAAAGGACTTTAACATCACCCGTAACGGGGCTGTGCCGTCCGGTGAGATCAGGATTGAGCTGACCATACCCGTCACAAAATAGTACAAGCCAAAAGCGGTATCTTTCCGGGCACCAAATGCTGCGTGCTAAAAATGATTGACACTACTGATATCCACGAAAGAATTGAGACTGACTTCGGTGAGCAGGCTGCTGAAGTGATCCTGATTTTAGACAAGGCTATTTCAGCGACCAATTATTTAAAGGACGATCGGATTATCCGCTGTATTTTATTCTTGTCGGCAGGAGATATTGAAAAGCTAAAGAAGAATGTTAAGGCTGCTACGGCTGACCCCCGTGATGTGATGTACTGGGCAGAGTATATTCATCATGATCAACCTCATCAAACAACACGCGTGAGAGATTTCAGCAAGGCATTTGACGAGGCAGAGAATGAAATAAAATAAGGGAACAGGTTGTGAACGATTCTTTCTTGCAGTCTCAAACTTTCCTTATTTTGTAGACTGGTTTTAATCCTGCCTATGCCTGCCAAAAAGAATACGCTCGTTCCGAAAACGGATGTTGCCCTGATCGGAGCGGGGATCATGAGCGCCACGCTCGGTATCATTCTCAAAGAGCTTAATCCCGACATTACCATCCAGATTTTCGAAAAGCTCGACCAGCCCGGGCTTGAAAGCTCGGATGCCTGGAACAACGCAGGCACCGGCCACTCGGCTTTTTGTGAATTGAACTACACTCCGCAAAAGCCTGACGGCAGCATCGACATCTCAAAAGCCATCAAGATCTGCCAGGACTATGAAGTATCGCGCGAATTCTGGGCGTACCTCGTTCAGAAAGGCTATGTTAAAAATCCAACATCGTTTATTCAGTCCGTGCCGCACATGAGCTTTGTGTGGGGAAAAGAAAACATTGAGTATCTGAAAAAACGGCATGCGCTGCTAACAAATAGTGTTCTCTTCAACGGAATGCAGTATACCGAAGACCGCGACCTGGTGACGCAATGGGCCCCGCTGATCATGGGGAAACGCGATGCGAAAACACCCGTAGCCGCTACAAGCATGCGCATCGGTACGGATGTAAACTTCGGAGCGCTCACGCGGCAGATGATCGACACGCTGGCGTCCATGCCGGGCGTAACCGTTCATTATAATATTGAGGTGGAAGACATTGATCCGTTCAGGAAGGGCGGCTGGATTGTGGAGACAAAACATACCCTCACCGGTTATGAAGAAGACTGCCTCGCGAACTTTGTATTCCTCGGTGCAGGCGGTGCAACATTACCCTTGCTAAAAGATGCCGAGATAAAAGAGCGCAAAGGCTATGGCGGTTTCCCGGTGAGCGGCCTTTGGCTGAAGTGCAACAACGAAGACCTGATCAGGCAGCACAATGCGAAAGTATATGGCAAAGCTTCTGTTGGGGCTCCGCCCATGTCGGTGCCGCACGTTGATACGCGCATGATTGATGGCAGAAAAGAATTATTGTTCGGTCCGTTTGCCGGATTCTCCATGCGCTTCCTGAAGACCGGTTCGCAGCTTGATCTGGCCAAGTCATTTCGCTTAGACAATGTTTTGCCGATGATCTCGGCCGGATTAAGAAATGTTCCGCTCACAAAATATTTAATCGAACAGGTAAGGCTCTCGCACGAAGACCGTGTTGAAGCGTTGAAAGAATATGTGCCCGCTGCAAAGAAAGATGACTGGGAATTGAAGCAGGCCGGGCAGCGGGTTCAGGTGATCAAGAAAGATCACGGCATGAAGGGCAAGCTTGAGTTTGGTACCGAAGCTGTTGTATCGGCAGATGGAAGCGTAGCCGCCTTACTGGGCGCATCCCCGGGCGCATCAACAGCGGCAGCGATCATGTTCAGCATTCTTCCGAGATGCTTTAAGAAAGAAAGCAAATCCGAAGCCTGGCAGGCCAAACTCAAAGAGATGTCGCCTTCTTTTGGAATGTCGCTCGACAAGGATGAAGCAGCCGTTCACGCTACACGGAAACGGACCAGCAGCATGTTGGGATTGAGCTGATCAGTATGCCTGAAATAAAAAATGATGCAGAGACATTTTCTCCTGCCAGCAGCAGGCAATGGCGTGCATGGCTGAAGAAGAACCATGCAGAGAAGCAGTCGGTCTGGCTGATTTGTTACAAGCAGAAATCCGGTAAGCCCACCCTTACGTGGAGCGATGCGGTTGATGAAGCGCTTTGTTTTGGGTGGATTGACAGCATACGGAAAACGATTGATGAGGATCGCTTTACTAATTTCTTCACAAAACGTAAACCTGCCAGTGCGTGGTCAAAGATCAATAAGGATAAGGTAAAACGACTGATCGAAGAAAATCGAATGATGCCGGCAGGTTTGGCAAGTATTGATATTGCAAAAAAGAATGGCTCCTGGACAAAGCTGGATGCGGTAGAAAAATTAACTATTCCTGATGATCTGGAGAAAGCATTTAAAGCAAATAAAGGCTCGAAAAAATTTTTTCTAAGCTTACGTAAATCCCCTCAGAAGATGATCCTGCAATGGATCGCCTTTGCGAAGCGGGAAGAAACGCGGGCGAAGAGAATCCATGAAGTTGCCTTGCTTGCCGCTAAAAACCGTAAGCCAAAGCATATTCCATAACAATGCTTATCTTGGTAAAACCTTACT